>JBEQBH010000073.1:0-5541 GCA_041639955.1 Halobacteriales archaeon
GCCGCTGCCGGCGAACGGCTCTCGGAGGAGGACCTCGCCCGAATCGACGCGCTTCGGGACCCGGGCTTCGAGCGGTGACGCCGGGCGACAGCGGGTCGGCCCTACCGTTATGGTCCAGGCGGTCCACGCTAGCGTATGGCAACCGCCGACTCACAGGGGCTCTCGCTCGATGTAACGTCTTTGACCGGGCTGCACTGGGCAGGCATCGTCGCCGCCGTCGTCTCGGCCGCGGTGCATCTCCTGCTCGGCGTGCGGATGCTCCCGTCGGGGATGGGTATCAGCTTCGTCCTCGCGGGTCTGGGCTTTCTCGGCGCCGTCGCGCTCGTCCTCGTGGACTATCGCCGACGGGCGGTGTACGCTGTCGGCATCCCCTTTACGCTCGTCCAGATACTGCTGTGGTACTACGTGAACTTCGTCTCGCTGGGGAAGTCCTTCCCGGCAGACGTCGGGACACTGGGGGCCGTCGACAAACTCGCACAGGTCGTCCTACTGGCCGTTCTCGTCGCGCTGTTGCGGTGACGGGACCCACTGGTTTGGGTGTCAGCTTAAACGGTGTCGACCGATACGTAGACGACGACGCCGATATGAGCGCGACGAACACGACGTCCGACCGTCGGTCGACAGCACCAGCCGGGCGGCGACAGCGGCCCGACGGGCCGGGGGGCATCGATGGCCGGCCGGCAGAGTGAGCGGTCGGCGCTCGTCGGCCTCCGGGTCGGCCTCCCGCTCGTCGGCGCGCTCTGTCTGAGCGCCGTGGTCGGTGTCGCCTTCCCCGCCGACGAGATGACCCACTGGGCGCTCCACCCGGCGGCCGTCGCGGGCCTGTGCTGGGCCGGCCAGTTCTGGCTCGCCGGCCGCGGACTGGACGTGAGCCGCATCGCCGGCTCGCCGTACCGTCACCTGTTCGGTGTCGCGAACGCCCTCACGCTGTTGCGTGGCGGGCTCTACGCCGTCGTCGCCGGCTTCGTCGTCGTCCCGGCGACGACGGCGCTCGCGTGGGTCCCGGCACTGTGTTACGGTGCCGGCGTCGTCCTGGACAGGCTCGACGGCGTCGTCGCCCGGAGCGTCGGCGAGGAGACCGACCTCGGCGAACGCCTGGACATGGCCGTCGACACCTTCGGGTTCGTCGTCGCCCCCCTCGTGGCGGTGCTGTGGGGGCGCCTTCCCGTGTGGTATCTCGCTATCTCGGCCGCCCGATACGTCTATCTGGCCGGCGTCTACTACCGGCGCCGCCGCGGCCGTCCGACACACGACCGCCCCGACAGCGACCTCGGCAAGTACCTCGCGGGTATCCAGATGGTGTTCATCACCGTCGCGCTCGTTCCGAGTGTGCCAAGCGGCCTCGTCTTCGCCGTCGCGCCGGCCGTGCTGGCCCCGTCGCTCGCGGTGTTCGCGCGGGACTTCCTGTACGTGAGCGGGCGCCTGCCGCGCTAGTGACAGCGGTCACGGTCGAAAGCGAACCCCGAGGCTACGTGACCCACGAGGGTTTATTTCGGCGACCACGCAATGCCGAAACAGCAGCGATGCCCCTCCACAGCGCCCCACGTCGAACCGCTAATCGCGAGTCCGAGCAGTCGAACCGGCCGCCTCATCCAGTCCGGGGCCCGCTCTCTTGGCTCATGAACCCACAGCGGACCGCTGGGAGGCGGTGATGCCCGGCTTTCGCGCCCGGATAGCCGACGGGATGGCTCGGGCTAGCGAACACGCGGCGCTCGCTCTCGTCCCGATGCTGTTTGCGCTCCTAGACGTGGGGAAGATACAATCTACCGTCGCCTTCGACGGTATTCATCTCGGGCTCAGACTCGGCTTGCCGCTCTCGGTTCTCACCGTCTGGCAGTTCGTGAGCGTCCCCAGTTCCGGCGTCTCGGTGGACGCGGGGACAGCGGTGCAGTTGCTCCCGCTCGCGTTCGTGACCGTCCCCGTTCTGGTGATGGTCCAGACCGCGCTCACGGCCGGCTACTTCGGGAGTATTCGGAACGCCCTCGACGGCGAGCCCTATGGGTTCGTCGCGAACAGCCGCCGCTATTTCCTGCCGTTTCTCGTCCTGACGGCCCTGCCGTATCTCGCGGCGGTCCCCGCCGCCCTCGGCGTCTTCGGACTTGGGAGTATCACCGGCGACATCGGCGTGGCGGCCCTGCCGGTCCTACTACTGGGACTGGTCGTCTTCGTCGTCGCCGGCTACCTGTTCTACGCGACGCCGTATCTGCTCGTGCTCCGGGACACCGGGCTGGTCGCTGCGGCCCGACAGTCCTACACACTGGCAGTGCAGGGCGGTCCGTACGCCGCCTACGCCGTCGGCTTCGCCCTGTTTGTCCTAGTCGTCTCGCCGTTCGCGACCGCAGTCGTGGTCAATGTCCCGTTTCTCGGCGTTCTCGTCGGCGTGCTCGCCGGCGGCTATCTCGGTCTCGGGGCGAACGTCGCGACGATGCGGTTCGTCGCCGACATCGACCCCGGGTCGTCGGTGATGAGAAACTGGGCCGCTGACTCGCCTGACGCCGATACCGAGCACGAGTAGACGCGCGGTCGCGGGACAGAGGCCGTGACAGCCAGCGTTGATGTATCGCGGCGCCCTATACCGCGCCATGCTCTTCCCGACGCACCTGCTCGCGGCGGCGGTGCTGGGCCGGGCCTCGCGGCTGTCCCCGCTGTGGCTGGTCGTCGGGACGGCCCTGCCCGACGTGGTCGACAAACCCCTGGCGGTGGTCGGAATCACGGAGCTATACCACTCCGTCGGCCACTCGGCGCTTCTGCTCGTCGTCGCAGTGCCGGTCGCGCTGACCGGGCGGGCGGGCCTCGCACTGGCGGTCGGCTGGGGGCTACACCTCGTCCTGGATACCGTCCACGTCGTCCTCAACGCTCGGCCGGGCGACGCCCTCTTTCTGGCCTGGCCGCTGGCCGTCTCGGCCGACCCGCTCGCGCTCCCGCCAGGGTCGTTTTTCGTGTACTACGTCGGGTCACCGTCGTTCTACCTCGAAGCGGCGTTCTGGCTCGCCGTCGCCGGTGTGACCCTCCTCGAGTGGCGCGCCGGGCGGTCGCCGCTTCGCGGCTGGGGCCAGTAGGGACTGCTGTCTCCCACACAGCAGCTATACCGCCACAGTTGCTACGGTGGAGCATCCCTCGATGGACCACCTCGTTGCCGACCTGCTCGACGCGCTGGTACGACTCGACGCCGTCACGATGGACCGCATCGTCGCGCTCCGGAGCCCGCTTGCCACGAAGCTCCTGACCTCGGTGACGGGACTGGGGTCGGCGACGGCGGCGCTCGTCTTCGTCGGCCTGTGTTATCTCGCCGGCTGGGAGGAGGAGTACCGCCACGCGCTGGTCGCGCTGGCGCTCTCCGGAGTCGTCGTCGGGACGCTCATGCTAACGATTCAGCGCCCCTACCCGCCCCAGCCGGTCTGTCTGACCGGGGGAGCCGAGACGGTCGCGTCGTCGTTCCCGTCGGGCCACGCCGCCGCCGTGACGGTGTACGCGATGACGGCACGGCGCTCTGACGCGTTGCCCTTCGGCGTCGTCGCCGCGCTCGCAGCCGCCATTGCCTTCTCCCGCGTCTATCTCGGGACCCACTACCTCACCGACACCGTCGTCGGCGTCGGAATCGGTATCGTCGCGTTCTGGCTGGCCGCGTGGGTGCTCGCGCGGGTCGACGTAACCGCTCTGGAACAGCGTGTCAGCGCGGGACTCTAGAAGCGCCACGGTAACCGTGGCAGGCAATCGAAAAACTCTCGGACGTTCCAGGGGCCCCTGTAGGTATGCTGACCGAGGTCGCACAGCTCTATTCGGACGTGTTCACCCCGGAGCTGTTCGTCCTCCTCTGTGGCGTGTTGCTCATCGGCTACGAGTGGTACGGCCTGGCCGGCCGCTCACCCGTCGGCCTCGGCGCTCGACTCGGCGTCCTGGCGCTCGGATGGGGTGTCGCACTGGCCATCTACGAGGGCGTGCCGTTGCTCTTCGAACGCACCCCAACGTGGGCGTCCGACGCCACCGGCAGCGCCGGCCTCGGCGTCGGCATACTGCTCATCTGGCTCGGCTGGCGACGCTTCGAGTGGGGCAGCCACGTCCCCGTCTTCTCGGCGCTGCTCGTCGGCGTGACCGTCCCTCACCTCCTCATCACGCCGTTCTGGGACATCTCAACGCACGTCCTCTACGCGGTGGTCCCCGCTGGGTACCTGGCACTCGTCGATACGCGATTCGCCCCGCTGGCCCTCGTCGCCCTCGGGATGGTGGGCGCGCGTCCACTCGCCGGCGCGCACACGTGGCCCCAGTCGGTCGCCGGCCTGCTGCTCGGCATCGCTTTCGTCACCGCGTCGCTCCGATACGACAGCGAGCGCCGCCAGCGCAGTTCCGTCTAGATTACGGGGACAGGTCGAACTTCTCCGCCGCAGTCTCCATGTCCTTGTCGCCGCGCCCACAGAGGTTCACCAGGATAGTGTCGTGGCGGTCCTCCTCGGCGAGTTTGATGGCAAGGGCGATGGCGTGGCTCGGTTCGAGCGCCGGGATGATACCCTCAGTCTCGCTCAGTTCGCGGAACGCGGCCAGCGCCTCCTCGTCGGTGATGCCGTGGTACTCGGCCCGTCCCAGCGACTGGAGGGCGGCGTGTTCCGGGCCGACCGCCGGGTAGTCCAGCCCGGCGCTGACGGAGTGGTTCTCCGTCTCCTCGTCTATCATCTTCGTCTTCATCCCCTGGAATATCTGGGGGTCGTCCTGCTCCGTCGCCGTGAGCGCCGCGGAGTGCTGGCCCGAGTCCAGCCCCTTGCCGGCCGGCTCGGCCCCGTAGAGGGCCACGTCGTCGTCTCTAAAGGCGTGGAACAGCCCGATAGAGTTCGACCCGCCACCGACGGCGGCGACACAGGCGTCGGGCAGGTCGCCGTGCATCTGCTGTATCTGCTCGCGGGCCTCGCGGCCGATGACCGACTGGAACTCCCGGACCATCCGCGGGAACGGGTCCGGCCCGACAGCGCTGCCGACGAGGTAGTGGGTCTCCTCGGTGTTTTCGACGAGGTCCTCCATCGCGGCGTCGACGGCCTCTGCCAGCCCCTCGTTGCCCCGGCTGACCGGCTCCACGTCGGCGCCCATCAGCCGCATCCTGAAGACGTTCATCCGCTGTCGGCCGATGTCCTTCCGGCCCATGTACACCGTCGTGTCCATGTCCAGCAGGGCCCCGACCATCGCCGTCGCAGTGCCGTGCTGGCCGGCGCCGGTCTCGGCGATGAGCCGTTCCTTCCCGGCTTTCTTGGCCAGCAGTCCCTGTCCGAGCGTGTTGTTGAGCTTGTGAGCGCCGCCATGCAGGAGGTCCTCGTGCTTGAAATAGATGTCCGCGTCGTAGCGCTCGCTGAGCGTCTCGGCGTAAAACACCGGTGTCGGGCGACCGGCGAAGTGTTCGAGCAGGTACTCGAACTCCTCGCGGAACTCCGGGTCGTCTTTGAGTTCGTCGAACGCGGCCGCTAACTGGGCGAGTGGTTCTTCGAGCGGTTCCGGGACGTGTCGACCACCGAACTCCTCGAATTCGCCGGGTGAAGACATACGTCTTCCAGTGACACA
>JBEQBH010000074.1:0-5530 GCA_041639955.1 Halobacteriales archaeon
GCTGACGGGTGAAAGCGGGCTGAATCTGGCGGTCTGTTTGGCCGCCACAGAGCTGACGCCCGATATCCGGACGGTCGCGCGTATCGACCGCCCGGCCGGTGCAGCGTACACCCGATACGTCGACGCGATCGTCTTCCCCGAACGGGCCGGCGCCAGAGTGGCGACCAACGAGATTCTGGGCAGCGACGTCCAGACGCTCGCGGACGTGACTGCCACTCTCGACATCATGAACATCCGCGTCGCCGAGGGCGCCCCGGCCGCCGGGAAAGCGCTCTCGGAGGTGCGCTTTCCCGCGGGCACCCTCATCGTCTCCGACGACGACGGGGAGCGAATCGCCCGCGCCGATACGACCCTGACACCGGGTCGCAGCTACGTCGTCGCCGTTGAACCGAACGTCGTCGACGAGGTACTGAACCTGATGCGTGGCTAGTGTGGACACCCGGGTGGCGCGCCCTTTCGGCGCCACGGCGACCGACGATACGTCTCGATAGCTCGTCCGCCCCGTCGGCGTTCGGTCCCGTCGCGCGACGCTAGTCGTCCTCGCCCGCGATCGGAATCGTCTGTGCGCGCTCCTCCGTATCGCCAAAGCCCGCCGAGAGAATCCGCGTCAGCGCGTCCTCTACGCGCTCGTCGGTCTCCTCGTAGGCGTCGGACTCGACCTCGATGACGTAGCCCGTGGTGATGTTCGGCGCGGTCGGCAAGAACAGCACGTCGCGGCCGTCCTCGGTCGTCTGTCCGGTCTTGAACGCCGTCATCCGCAGCCCGTCCCACACTTCGAGTTTCACCGGCGTCTGGAGTTCGTCCGTCCCCGAGACGGCGGTCTCGACCGCCATCTTCGAGGCGTTGTACACCACCCGAAGCCCCGGGACCTGATTCATCGCATCGTCGAGGGTCTGTTCCACGAAGTCGCCGAAAGCCGTCCGCATCAGATAGCCGACGGAGAAGACGATGAGGATGAAAAGGACCATCGCGACGGAGACGCGGGCGAACTCGACGGTCCGGTTGGTGACCGCGTCCGGGGGGACGCCAAGCGCCAGGAGCAGCTCCGGCCTGATGGCGGGGACGATGCCCGACGCCGAGGCGAGGATGCTGTAGAGATAGACGATGACGTACGTCGTGACGAGTATCGGCAACAGGATGATGAGGCCGCTGGCGAAGTCCCGCTTCCACGACGAACCCGAGGCCATATCTCCACCTGACGGCGACGGATAATCAGCCCTTCCCTTCAGGCGCCCAACGGCTCGTCGGATACACAGCCAGTCCCCTGTGTTCGCGTCGCCGTCGCCACACGCTGTCGGCCGAAGCCACATCGGTTAAGACATCGCCACGTGACGGCGCGCACATGGACATACTCGGGGTCGTCGTGACCGCAGTCTGGGCGATGTTGCCCGCGTACGTGCCCAACAACGTCGCCGTGCTGGCCGGCGGGGGGAAACCGATAGACGGCGGGAAATCCCTGCCCGACGGCCGCATCCTGGGCGACGGGAAGACCTATCGCGGGACCGTCCTGGGGACGGCGGCGGGCACTGCCGTCGCGCTGGGTCTGACAGCCATCGCGCCGGCCGTGAGCGGCCTGCTTGGATACTCGCTGCCGACGTTTTCGGTTCTGGTCGGGCTCGGTCTGGCCTTCGGGGCGATGTTCGGCGACATCGCCGCCTCCTTCATCAAGCGCCGGACCGGGCGGGAACGCGGTGCGGCATTTCCCGTCCTGGACCAGCTCGATTTCGCGCTCGGTGCGCTGGCCTGTGTCTGGGTGCTGGCGCCCGCCTGGACTGAGGCGACGTTCACCCGTCCGGTCCTCATCGCAGTGATGGTCATCACGCCGCTCTTGCACGTTCTGACGAACGTCGTCGCGTACGCGCTGGGGCTGAAAGACGAACCCTGGTAAGGGCTGTCTGATACGCCGTATTGTACTCTCCTACCGGTGGTTGCCGGCCCCGACTCGGCGGCGACCGGTACGCAGCTACAGGACTCCGTGTGAAGTGATGTACTTTTCACAGCGGCCCGTCCAAGGGTGAGTATGAGTACCTCAGGGGACACACTGCGACTCGCGACACGCGGCTCCGACCTCGCTCTTCGCCAGGCCGCCACGGTCCGCGACTCGCTCGCGAGCCGTCGGCTCACGGTTGAACTGGCCGAGGTCGAGACCACGGGGGACCAGCTCACAGACGAGCTTATCCACCGGTTGGGCAAGACCGGTGCCTTCGTCCACAGTTTGGACGAGAAGGTGCTTTCCGGCGACCTGGACGCCGCCGTCCACTCGATGAAGGACATGCCGACCGAGCGGCCCGACGAGCTGGTCGTCGCCGGCGTCCCCGAACGCGCCGACGCCGAGGACGTGCTGGTGACGCCCGACGGCGCCGGCCTCGACGACCTCCCGGAGGGGGCCGTCGTCGGCACGTCGAGCCTGCGCCGGAAGGCCCAGTTGCTCGCCGAGCGACCCGACCTCTCTGTCGAACCGCTCAGGGGCAACGTCGACACCCGCATCGAGAAGCTGCTGGCCCCGTCGCTCCAACAGGAACACCAGGAGCGCCACGAGGCCGAGGAGGAACGGAAGGCACAGGCGGGCGACCCCGACGACGACTACGAGTTCCCCTACGAACAGGACGTGGAGGACTGGTTCAACGGGCTGGCGGAACTGGAGCGACGGGCCCTGGAACGCGAGCCCGACACCGAGTACGACGCCATCGTGCTGGCGAAGGCGGGGCTGGACCGCGCCGGGCTGACCCACCACGTCAGCACGGTCGAACTCGACCCCGACCGGTTCGTCCCGGCCCCCGGCCAGGGCGCCCTGGCAGTCACGGCCGTCGACGGCGACCTCGCGGCGGATATCCACGACCGCCTCGACGACGACCGGACACGCGTCGAGACGACCGTCGAGCGGACCATCCTGGCCGAGCTGGGCGGGGGCTGTGTCGCGCCCATCGGTATCTACGCGCGTCTCTCCGGCGGCGTTGTCCACACCAGTGTCAGAGTCCTCTCCCAGGACGGGACGGAGAACATCCACGTCGCCCGCGACCTCCCGGTCGAACGCCACATCGGCGCGGCCCAGGACCTCGCGGCCGAACTCGCCGACCGGGGCGCCGACGACCTCATCGAGGCCGCGCGTCGGGACAACGATGACGCCCCGGCCGCCCGGGAGGACGACGAATGAGCGGGGAAAGCAAGAGCGAGTCGACGGTCGGGAAGGTGTACCTCGTCGGCTCCGGCCCGGGCGACCCGGACCTGATGACGGTGAAGGCCAAACGCCTCCTCGAAGAGGCCGACGTAGTGCTCCACGACAAGCTCCCCGGCCCCGAAATCCTGGGGATGATTCCCGAGGAGAAACGCGAGGACGTGGGCAAGCGGGCCGGCGGGGAGTGGACGCCCCAGGAGTACACGAACACCAGACTCGTCGAGACCGCCCAGCAGGGCAACGTCGTCGTCCGGCTCAAGGGCGGCGACCCGACCGTCTTCGGCCGCGGCGGCGAGGAGATGGTCCACCTCGCGGCAAACGACATCCCGTTCGAAATCGTCCCCGGCATCACGAGCGCTATCGCCGGGCCGGAGGCGGCGGGTATCCCCGTCACCCACCGCGACTACGTCTCCTCGGTCTCCTTCGTCACGGGCCACGAAGACCCCACCAAAGACGAGTCCGCCGTCGACTGGGCGGCGCTTGCCGACACCGGCGGCACTATCGTCGTGTTGATGGGCGTGGGAAAGTTGCCCGACTACACCGACGAGCTACTGAAACACGGGTTGGACCCCGACACGCCCGTGGCGCTCATCGAGCGGGCGACCTGGCCCGACCAGCGGGTGGCGACGGGAACGCTCGACACCATCGTCGACGTGCGCGACAGCGAGGGTATCGAACCGCCTGCCATCACGGTCATCGGCGAGGTCGCGGGCGAGCGCGAGCGGGTCGTCGAGTTCCTGGAGGGGGCCTGATGCGCGAGGCGCCACGGCTTCGGGTCGCGGCGTTCCGGCCCGACGACGAGCGGCTGACGAACGCGGTCGAACTGCTGGAGTCGCTCGGTGCCGACCCCGTTCCCGACCCGATGCTCGCCATCGAGTCCACCGACGTGGCCCCGCGTGAAGACTGTGACTACGTCGTCTTGACGAGCAAGACGGGCGTCGAACTGGCCGCCGACGCGGGCTGGGACCCCGGCGAGGCGACGGTCTGCGCCATCGGGGAGTCGACCGCCGCGGCGCTACGGGGGGCCGGCTACGCCGTCGACGTCGTGCCGGAAGAGTTCTCCTCGACCGGGCTGGTCGAGACGCTCGCGGCCGAGGTGGCCGGCGCCCGCGTCGAGGTCGCCCGCTCGGACCACGGCTCCGCGGTGCTGACCGACGGGCTAGAAGACGCCGGCGCGTACGTCCACGAGACCGTCCTCTACCGGCTCGTCCGCCCACCCGAGGCCGGCGAGTCGGCGGAACTGGCGGCCGACGGCGACCTCGATGCCGCGCTCTTCACTTCCTCGCTCACGGTCGAACACTTCCTCGACGCGGCCGACGCTCGCGGTGTCAGGGATGATGCCCTCGAAGGACTGAAAGATGCGACGGTCGGGACGATAGGAAATCCCACGAAGGAAACAGCGGAGGCGGCCGGGATTCCCGTCGATATCGTCCCCGACCTGGCCGACTTCGAGGCGCTGGCCTGCGAGGTCGTAGAGGCGGCCGCCCCGACTCGCCACGAGTAGCCAGACGGGCGGCGGACTCAGCCGGCGGGTTCGCTCGCGCGCTCCTCGCCCGCCATCTGTGCCCGCAGCGTTTCGAGTTCGTTCTCGACGGACCGTTCCGTGGAGAGCCGGTCGAGTTCCCGGTCGATGTTGTCGCCATCCTCGAGGACGCTCTCCAGTTGGCCCGTCTCCTCTAGCTCCTCCAGCGCCTCCGCGCGGGCTTCCATGCGCTCGGTGCGCTCGGTGGCCCGCTCCATCGTCCGCCCCACGTCGTCTATGGTCTCGCCGACGCCGGTGAAGGCCTCTGAGACGCGAGCCGACGCCTCGGCGGCCTCGTAGCGGGCCTTGACGGTCTCCTTGCGCGTGCGGAACTGCTCTATCTGGCTCGCCAGCTCCGCCCGCTTGCCGACCAGCCGGTCCTGGGTCTCCTGTAGGCTCGCTATTTGCTCGCCGAGTTCGGTTATCTGGGAGACGTGGGCCTGTTTCTTCTCTATGGCGCGTCTGGCGAGGTCCCCGCGGTCCTGGCGCATCGCGTCTCTCGCCTGCCCGTCGTACTTCTCGACGTTCTCGCGGAGCCGTCGGCGGTGTATCTCCAGGCGCTTTTTCTGGGTCGTCACGTCGGCGACGGCCCGTGTGACTCCCTGAAGCTCGTCGCGCAACTGCTCGTAGGAGTAGTCGAGTTCGCTCGCGGGGTCCGAGGCCCGGTCTAGCAGCGCCGAGAGCTTCGAGCGGATGGCGAAGGCGAGTCGGCTGAACAGGCTCATCGAGCGACCCCGGGGCCAGCGTGGCGGTAATTCACACGATAGTGTTGGGGAGTCAATAAGATAATGCCATCGGGAATTCGATTATCACCCAGATACTCGAAAATTTCT
>JBEQBH010000075.1:0-5529 GCA_041639955.1 Halobacteriales archaeon
CCCTAACTTTTTGCCCTCTCCGTCTGTCCCTTGACACATGAGTGACGAACTCCCGACGGAACTCCGCCCGGAGGACCTCCCGGACGACCCCGACGTGCTGAAGCGACTGGTCTGTGACCTCTACACGACGGTGCAGGCGTCGGACGAACTCATCCAGGCCCTGGAGGACGGCCCGGCGACCGACGGCACGGACCTCGGGTGGCTCACCGAACATCTCGAACCCGACGGCCCGGCCGGACACGACCCCCGGGAGTGACCCGCGGCGATACCCCTGTCCACGCAGTCGTACGGTGACTTTTCTCGCGCGCTTGCGCGTGGTATCAGTGCCCTGACTGCGATGTCAGCACGGAGCGGACGGCCGTGACCGCGGACGGGATAGCAGTGTGCTCTGCGTCGCACCTCGCTCCGGGGTAGTCTCACTTCCGGCTACCGACCTGCCCGGGCCAGCGCGTACGACAGGACGACGGCGAGCAGGGCAAGCGGGAGCGCCAGTAGCCGCATCGCCCTCGCGACGCCCGCGTTGCCGATGAGAACGCCCATCGCGGCGGGGACGACGGCGATACCGGCCGCGCTCGTGACGGCGGCGGCCGCGTTGACCGGCGCGCTGTGTTCGGGGACGGCCTCAGTCGCGTAGGCCAGCAGCGTCGGGTACATTCCCGACAGTCCCAGGCCGATACAGAAGAGGCCGACGAGCAGGCCGTACCCCTCCGCGAGGAAGAAGGTATAGCAGAAGGCCGGAACCGTCAGCCCGACCAGCCCGGCGGCGAGGCGGACGTAGCCGACCCGCTCGGCGAGCCAGCCCGTTGCGAACCGGCCCGGGATGTAGGCCGCGAGCATGACTGACAGCGACGCCGTGGCAAGTGTTTCGGGCAGCCGGCCCTGCGCGTAGGTGGTCACCCAGGTGAACAGCCCGCCCTCGACGCCCGTCGAGAGAAAGAGCGCGACCGCCATCGTCAGGACCGCCGGCTGGCGCGTGATGCGGCGCAGTTCGCCCCAGTCGAGCGGGTCGTCACCGCCCTCAACGGCGGGCGTCGGCAGCGCGAGGGCCACGGCGACGATCGGGACGAACGCGAGCGCGAGCGCGTAGTAGGCCAGCCGCCAGTCGCCGGCGGCGACGGCGGCGGCCACGAGCAGGGGGCCGGCCGTCGCGCCGACGGCCCACATCATATCGTAGAACCCGAAGATTCGGCCGCGCTGGGCGGGGTAGAGATGTGAGAGCAGCGGTCGGTCGGTCCCGCGACCGACGCCGGTAAAGAGCCCGCGGCCAAGCAGTGCCGCGAGGAAGAGGGCAAAGGAAGGGGCGACGCCCATCACCAGAATGCCGGCGCCCGTACCGAGAAAGCCGACCACCAGGAGCCCCCTGGTGTCGAACCGGCCCGATACGGCGCCGACGAGTACCACGGCGAGGACGTAGCCGACGGTGCCTGCGGGTGCGACCAGCCCCAGTTGCCACTCCGGGACGCCGAAGGTCCGGCGCAGGGCGGGGATGACCGCCCCTCGCATCTGGAGGCCGGCCCCCTCCAGCGTGACGTACGCGAAAATCACGACCGTCCACCAGCGCCGCCCCGCGGTGTCGGTGTCTGCCCGGTCGCCGGAGCCGCGCACCGCGTCGGTTCGCTCGGTCCCCGACTGGCCCCCCTCTGTCCCCGTGGCCGCGTCGCGCATCTACCGCTCGTCGACGGCGCGCTGTGCGGTTTCGAGGGTGAACGCTCCCTCGTACAGCGCGCTACCGACGACGACGGCCGCCGCGCCCGCGTCTCGCAGCGCGAGCACGTCGTCGATTGTCGCGACGCCACCGCTGGCGACAACCGGGATATCGACCGACTCGACCAACCGCGCTACGGGCTCGGTCCGTACTCCATCAAGTTGCCCCTCCACGTCAACGTCGGTAAAGAGGATGCCCGCTGCGCCCAGGTTGGCGTATCGCTCTGCGGCCTCGGCGGGGTCGAGCCCGGTGCCCTCGGTCCAGCCGGAGACGACGACCTCGCCGTCCTTCGCGTCGAGGCTGACGAGGACGCTGCCGGGGTGTGTCCGGCTTATATCCGCGACGATGTCCGGGTTCTCGACTGCCGCGGTCCCCAGGATGACACGGTCGACGCCCCGGTCCAGCAGCGAGACGGCGTCATCGGCGGTCCGGATACCCCCGCCCAGCTGGATGCCGACGCCGTCGCCGACCGCGTCGATGACCGCGTCGATGGCGTCGGCGTTGGCCCGCTCGCCCTCGAAGGCGCCGTCGAGGTCGACCAGGTGGAGGGTCCGGGCGCCGGCATCGACCCACCGCTCCGCGGCCGCCACGGGGTCGCCGTAGGTCTTCTCCGTACCCCGCTCGCCGCCGACGAGCTGAACCACCTGTCCGTCCTGCATGTCTACCGCCGGGACGACCTCGAACTCGGGGAACATGGCCGTTGCTGGAACGCCCCTAGACGAAAGCGTATCGATTTGGGGAACGAACTCCGGACACGATAGCCGAGCGGTTTCACAACCCCTTTACCGGTATATTTTTTAGGCCCACCTAAAATGGAGCAGCACACGGAGCAACTCGCCGGCGTGCTCTTTCGCGTACTCAGAGAGGAGGGACACACTGACGCACAGCGAGAGCTTGTCGAGTCGTACCAATCTGCGGCCACGACCACCCGTTCGGACCTGGTAGACCGGCTGATTACGGACCTCATTACGGCCTTTCACGAACACCTCTCGGTTCAGGAGGAGGTTGACGTCCTCACCACCACGGTCGAGCAGCTCCTGAATCAGTTCGGGGCCATTATCGAAACGGCGCCCGTCCCCATCGTTGTCGTCGATGAGGACGGCCGGATACGGCTGTGGAACAGTGGTGCCGAGCGGACGTTCGGATGGTCGGAGACCGAGATCTTATCGGAGCCGTACCCGGAGCTGCTCCGACAGCCCTCCGGCCGGCAGGACAGCTTCCTCGCGGAGCTCGCGGACGGCAACGAAATAACGGGCGTCGAGACCCAGCATCCCCACCGGAACGGCTCAGTCCTCGATGTCCGTCTCTGGGCCGCGCCGTTTAGCTCCAGCGGGCGCGACTTCGATGGCGCGGCGTTCATCGCCAGTGACATCACCGAGCAGAAACAGCGTGAACAGCGCCTCGCCGTCCTCAACCGCGTGCTGCGCCACAATATCCGCAACGATGTCCTCGTCATCCGGGGACACCTCGATTCGCTTACCGAGGCAGCGGCGCTGGACAGCAGCTACGTGGATGTCATCGACGAACGGCTCACCAACATCGTCGAGTTAAGCGAAGACGCTCGTCGTATCGAACGGCTACAGGCCACCGACCAGTCGGAACTCGTGACGTACAACCTCGATACGTTCCTGCGAGACCGTATCGACCGCCTGTGCATCGCTTGGCCCGACGCCGACGTCGAGCTGTCTGTCCCGGACGCGAGTACGGTCGTCGCCCACGACTTGTTCCCCTACGCTATCGACAACCTCCTGGAGAACGCTGCCGAACACAACGATGCGGACTCGCCCCACATCTCCGTCCGCGTGTCGGACGAACCCCACCGTGACTCGAACGCGGTCACACTGCGAATCGCGGACAACGGCCCCGGACTCCCCCCTCACGAGGCCGAGATATTCTCCGCCGGGACAGAGCAACCGCTGAACCACAGTACCGGCACGGGCCTCTGGCTAGCCCGGTGGATAGTTCGGAGCTCCAACGGCCGGATATCGGTCGAGTCGAGCCAGTCCGACGGAACGGCGGTGTGTATCGACCTGCAACGGGCAGGGGAGTCGTAGCCTCCGAGGTATGACAGTCACGTCACCCGACAGCGAACGTCATAGCCACTCCGCCTACGACGCGAGCAGTGACGCTGACAGAAACCGGTGAACCACACCAGACGGCGAACGGCCGGCACTAACGGAGCTGACGACCGCTTGCCGGTCCGCACGTTTATACACGCGCACAAGAATGGGAGACCATGTCCGCTGGAATCCTGTTTCTGACGCCACTCGCCCGCCGCCTGGAGGCCGTGATGTTCGGGCCACACGAGAAGAAGTACCGCCTGTTCGAACAGGCGGTCACCGTCGTCGCGGTCGGCCTGGCACTCGCCTGGGTGGTCGTCGCCCTCGGTATCGTTCCGGCGGGCGAGGCCGCCGCGTCGCTGCTCGCGACCGCCGCGAGCATCGCCGTCACGGCGTTTGTCCTGGTCGGTATCCTGCAGTTTCTCGTGATGGCCGACGTCCTCGAACGGACGAATCAGGACGTCGCGACAAAGGCCGCCGAACTCGAACAGGCCGCCGACCAGCTCGAACAGACCGCCGAGGAGATAGAGACGACCGCGACCGAGGTCGAGACCGCGGCCGAGGTCGTCGACGAGGCCGCCGAGGACGTAGAGCGGACCGCAGACGAGGTCGAACAGTCCGCCGACGCGGTCGAACAGACCGCTGACGCAGTCGAGCAGTCCGCCGACGCGGTCGAACGGTCCGCCGACGAGGTCGAGCAGACGGCCGCCCAGACCGGCGACGACGATGCCGTCGAGACTGTGGCCGAGGCCAAGGACACGACGACCGACGTGAAAGACACGACGACGGAGGTCAAGGACACGGCGACCGACGTGAAAGACACGACGACGGAGGCCAAGGACAAGACGACCGACGTGAAAGACAGGACAAGCGACGCGAAACGGACCGCCGAGTCGGTCACCGAGGAGGTCGAGTCGGCAAAAGAGACCGCAAGCGAGGTCGAGGAGACCGCCGCCGAGAAGCGCGAGCGGCTGGCGGACGATTCGGAGTCGGCGGACGACGCGTGACCCCGCGCTGTGGCCTGTTGACTCGGGGCCCGGGAACACTGAGACGGTAATCTTTAACGGCGTCACGGCCTCGAATCTGTATGGTCGAGGTTCTCTTCGCGCTCGGTATTGTCGTCGCTATCTTTGTCGGATTCAATATCGGGGGGTCCTCGACGGGCGTCGCGTTCGGGCCGGCCGTCGGGTCGAACACGCTCTCGAAGTTCTCCGCGGCCGCTCTGATGACTGTTTTCGCGATGGCCGGTGGTCTCCTCGTGGGCCCCGCAGTCGTCCAGAACCTCGGGAGCAACCTCGTCGGGACGCAGTTCTCGCCGCTCATCAGCATCGTCGTCCTCTTTTTCATCGGCGTCGCCCTCTTTCTCTCGAACGTCGTCGGCGTCCCCGCCTCGACGTCGATGACCGCCGTCGGGGCCATCGCCGGCCTCGGTCTCGCCCGCGGGACGCTCAACGCCGGCCTGATGCTGGAAATCGTCGTCTGGTGGCTCGTCTCGCCCATCATCGCGTTCTGGGTCAGCGGCGTCATCGGGCGGTACTTCTACCCAAAACTGGTCGCGTGGTTCGCCGTCTCCCAGAGCGAGGGGTCCCTGCTCGATGTCGACCGCTCGGGGTCGGTTCCCCGCTTCTCGCTGGGCGAGAACACGACTCGGCGGGAGTTCGTCGGCACCGTCGTCGTCATCGGCATCGGCTGTTACATGGGGTTCTCGGCCGGCGCGTCGAACGTCGCCAACGCCGTCGCGCCGCTTGTGGGTAACGGCTCGCT
>JBEQBH010000076.1:0-5496 GCA_041639955.1 Halobacteriales archaeon
ACTCTTCTTCACTCATCATCGAGAACGCGCTGGCGTTCTGGTGGACCTTGATGCCGCCCCAGTCTATCTCCATCGGATAGATGTCGGTCTCGATGTTTTGCTTGCGCATCTTGGCTACCCAGACGTACCGGCTGACGCCGGAGTCGGTCGGCGTCTGGATGAGGTAGATGTTCCCGTCAGTGAGGTAGTTCTCTAGGCCGATCTCGGTGTCGGGGAAGACGGCGCCCTGTTCGTTCGTCATCAGGGTCGTCAGCCCGTTTGCTTTGAGGATGTCGGTGAGTTTCAGCAGGTAGGTGCGTTTTTCTTTCTCGTTTTCGAAGAAGAGCTGGAACATCGCGAGCGAGTCGAGCACGAGCCGGTCGTAGTCGTCGTCTTCGAGGTCGTCAAGCAGAATTTCCAGCGAGGAGGAAAAGTCGTTCTCGCGCAGGAGAACCTGCTTGTCGTACACCTTGATGTCGCCGTTGTCGACGTATTCGGGCCACTTATCGAAGCCGATGGACTCGGCGGCCTCCCGGATGTCTTCCTTGTCCTCCTCGAAGGAGAGATAGATTCCCTTCTCGTCGAACATGTCGACACCGTTATAGATGTACTGGAGACAGAGAATCGACTTGCCGGCGCCGGGATTCCCGCTTATCAGCGTCGTGGAGTTTGTGACGATGCCCCCGTTGAGGATGTCGTCGAGACCGTCGATGCCGGTTTTGGTGAGCTGTATCATTCTATTGTTGTTAGCTATCTGTTGGTCGTACTCTGGTGTTAAAAAGTCTTCTTGCCCGACATGCTGGGGCGCTACTGTGAGCTGTGTACGACAGCCGGGTCGACCCAGATGACGAACTCGTCGTCGCGCTTGACGACGCCGCGAATAGAGCCCGAGTCGTTGGCCGGGGACTGGTCTATCTGGTCGGGCGTCACCTGGACGACCTGGTACACTTCGTCGACGAGCCAGCCAGCCGCGCCCTGGTCCTGGACGATGTCCGGGTCGAAGACGATTATTCGCTGGCCGTCGCTGTCGTCGCGGATGCCGAAGACGGTCTTTGGGTCCACGATGGATGTCGTCCGGCCACGGAGGTCCATCACGCCTTCGACGTGGGCCGGAGCGTTGGGGACCTGGGTCAGCTCCCCGACATCGACGATTTCGGTCACGTAACCGATACTGACACAGTACGTCTCCTCGCCGAGCTCGAATTCGAGTACCTGACCGGTTGTGGTTGACTGGGCTGACATGGCTGCCGGATACCTGAACGTGGTGGGTAAGTGTATAAAAGGCTGTGTGCTGGACTATCAACTTTGATTACGTGGGCGGAGTCTTTATTTTGGGCCAGTGGGGAGTTCGGCGTAGCTATGCAGATGTTCCGCCCACACACTAGAACCACCCCACAGGAATCGAGCTGACGATGCCCGGTGGGACGCGTGCAGTGGTGGCCGACGACTCTCACTTCATGCGGAGTGTCATCTCGGACATCCTCGAAGAGGGGGGTATCGAGGTCGTCGCGGAGGCAAAGAACGGCCGGGAGGCCGTCGAGACTGTCCGCACGCACGAGCCCGACGTCGTGACGATGGACGTCGAGATGCCGGAGATGAACGGCATCGAGGCCACCGAGCGGATAATGGCCGAACACCCGACGCCCGTACTCATGCTGTCGGCCCACACTGACGAGAACGCCGACGTGACGTTCGAGGCGCTGGACAAGGGAGCGGTCGACTTCTTCACGAAACCGGGCGGGGAGGTGTCCATGGAGATGTCGCGGCTGAAAGACCAGCTCGTCGACATCGTTACCTCGGTCGCACAGGTCGATATCGGTACTCGGGGCGCAAGCTCGTCACCGGCCCGAGCGGGCGGGCAGCCAAGCGAGTCGGGAACTGAAAGCCGGTCGTACGTCGGCGACCCGACGCTCGTCATCGGCTCCTCGACCGGGGGACCGAAGATGGTCGAGCAGGTGATGGCAGAGCTCCCCAGAGAGGCGGACTTCCGGGTCCTCATCGTCCAGCACATGCCCGAGGGGTTTACCGGTCGCTTCTCCGAGCGCATCGACGACCGGAGCGACTACGACGTCAAAGAGGCGACCGACGGCGCCCGGCTCGGGGGCGGCGAGGCGCTCGTCGCCGCGGGCGACCGCCACATGGAAGTGAAGAACTATCGGAACGGTCGTCTCCGGGTGAAACTGACCGAAGACCGGCCCGAGAACAGCGTTCGGCCGGCCGTCGACGTGACGATGCGGACGGCCGCAGACGTCATCGACGATCCGCTGGTCGGGGTCATCCTCACCGGGATGGGCGGAGACGGCGCCGACGGTATCGTGCGGATGAAAGACGCGGGCGCACGCACTATCGCGCAGGACGAAGCGACCTCCGCGGTGTACGGGATGCCTAAGCGAGCGGTCGAGACCGGCTGCGTGGACAGCGTGCTGCCCATCGACGAGATAGCGAGCGGGATTCTCGATACGATAACGACTGAGGTGACCTCATAATGGACGACCAGTACCTAGACGCATTCATCCGCGAGAGCGAGGAAGCGATAACCGAGTTGAACAACTCACTGCTTGACCTGGAGTCTGACCCCTCCGACGAGGAGGCGATGGACTCCATCTTCCGGACGGCCCACACGCTGAAGGGGAACTTCGGCGCGATGGGCTTTGACGACGCGGCGAACCTCGCACACGCGATGGAGGACCTGCTAGACGCCATGCGACAGGGCGAGATGGAGGTGACGCCGGACGTGATGGACCTCATCTTCGCGGGCGTCGACCGGATAGAGGTCATCGTCAACGAGATAGAGGCCGAAGGCGAGTCGACCACCGACTCCGACGACCTGGTCGCCCAGCTCCGGACTGTCCTGGAGGAGGGGGCCGACGCGGCCGGTGAAGGCGGGTCGGCAGCGGCCGCCGAACCGGCGGGCGACGACAGTGGCGCCGCGGTCGATGACATCGACGTCGACATCGACGCGAGCGACGCCGACGGACGCGTCGTGCGCGTGACCGTCGACGTCGGTGACTCCGACATGCTCGGCGTGGACGCGATGCTGGCGCTGGAGGCGGTCGAGGACATCTTCGATATCCTGGCCTTCGAGCCCAGCCGGGCCGACATCGAGGACGGCGAGTTCGAGGACACCTTCGAGCTCTATCTCGACGCGGTCGACGCCGCGACGGTCGACGCCGAGCTGGGCTCTATCGGCAAAGTCGAGTCCTTCAGTGCGACGGACGTCACGGACAGTCTGACTGCGGCGACGGCCGATACGGCCACGACCGAGGCCGATACGCGTACTGTAGACGAGACGGGCGATGCAGACGGGGCGGGCGATACTGAGTCAGCAGACAGCGGCGGCGAGGACGAACACAGCGTCGACGAAATCAAGTCGGTCCGGGTCGACGTCGACCAGCTCGACGACCTGCACGGGCTGGTCGAACAGCTCGTGACCAGCCGCATCAAGCTTCGACGCGCCGTCGAGACCGAGGACCTCGACTCGGCGGGCGAGACGCTCAACGAGCTGGACAAGATAACGGCGAACCTCCAGAACACGGTGATGGATATGCGGCTCATCCCGCTGAAGAAGGTCGTCGGGAAGTTCCCCCGACTGGTCCGGGACCTCGCGCGGGAGCTTGACAAGGACATCGACTTCGAGATAGAGGGCGAGGACATCGAGCTGGACCGCACGATACTGACCGAGATATCGGACCCGCTGATGCACATCCTCAGGAACTCGGTCGACCACGGCATCGAGTCGCCGGCCGAGCGGGAGGCCGCGGGCAAGGAGCCGACCGGCCACATCACCCTGCGCGCCTCCCGGGAACGGGACCACGTCATCATCGAGGTCGAGGACGACGGCGCGGGCCTGGACGTCGAAGGCATCAAGAACAACGCCATCGAGAAGGGGGTGCGCTCGCCCGAGGAGCTGGACGCGATGGACGACTCGGCCATCTACGACCTCATCTTCCACCCGGGCTTCTCGACGGCCGACGAGGTGACCGACACCTCGGGTCGGGGCGTCGGGATGGACGTCGTCCACGACACCGTTACGCAACTCGACGGCTCGGTCAACGTCGACTCGACGCCCGGCGAGGGGACGACTGTCGCCCTGCGGCTGCCGGTGACGATGGCCATCGTGAAGGTGCTGTTCGTCGAGGTGGGCGACGAGGAGTACGGCGTCCCCATCAAGAACGTCGACGAGATAACGGCCACGTCGTCAGTCAAACAGGTGAACGGAACCGAGGTGATCAAACACAACGACGACATCTACCCGGTCATCCACCTCGACGACACCTTCGACGTGCCCGGCGAGACGGCCAACGGCGACGGCATGCTGGTCCGAATCCGGGAGTCCGAACGCCAGATCGCCCTACACTGTGACTCGGTCAACAGCCAGGAGGAGGTCGTGGTCAAGCCCCTGGAGGGAATCCTCTCCGGGACGCCCGGGCTCTCCGGGACCGCAGTGCTCGGTGACGGCAACATCGTCCACATCCTCGACGTGGTGACCCTATGAGCAGCGAGGACAAACAGTTCCAGCAGCTGCTCGGGTTCATCGAATCGGAGATGGATTTCGAGTCGGGGTTTTACAACGACGCCTACCTCGACCGCCGCATCACCGCCCGGATGCGCCGGACCGACATCGACAACTACCGGGCGTACAAGCAGTTGCTCCAGCGGGAAGACGAGGAACGGGAGGCCCTGCTCGACTCCCTGTCTATCAACGTCACCGGCTTCTTCCGGAACCCCGAGGCGTGGGAGGCGCTCCGACCGGTGTTACGGGAGCTGACCGCGAACAACCGCCAGGTGCGGCTCTGGTCGGCCCCGAGCGCGGACGGCCGCGAACCGTACTCGGCGGCGATGCTCGCGCTCGACGACCCCGACATCGAGGCCCGACGGGTCGACATCCTCGGGACCGATATCAACGCCGACATCCTGGAGGTAGCCCGCCGAGGGACCTACGAAACGTCCCACACGACCGACATCGCCGAGGAGCTCGCGCCGCTCAGCGACTACGCGGAGTACGTCGAGGAGACGGACGACACCTTCACCGTCAAGGAGGCGGTCAGGGACATGGTCTCCTTCGAGCAACACGACCTCATCCGGGGCCGGGCCAAGCGGGACTTCGACCTGGTCTTCTGTCGGAACCTGCTCATCTACATCGACGCGGAGTTCAAGGTGCCCATCTTCGAGACGATTCGTGGCTCGCTGCGCGAGGGCGGCTATCTCATGATAGGGATGACCGAGACGCTGCCCGCCGAGTGTCGTGACGACTTCGAACCGGTCGACAAGCAACACCGCATCTATCGGCGAGTATGAGCCTCTACGAACTCGAACGCGACGGCGACGTCCAGGAGCTTATCCGCGTGTTGCGGGAAAGCGAGAAGGAGCGCGTCAAGCTCCGGGCGGCCGAGCTGCTCGGCAACTTCCCGGACCACGACGACCGCAAGGACGTTGTCAACGCCCTCGTGGGAGCGGCCGAGAGCGACAGCGACGCGGTGACCGCCGCGGCCATCGACTCGCTGGACGAGCTCGGGG
>JBEQBH010000077.1:0-5490 GCA_041639955.1 Halobacteriales archaeon
ATCCCTGCCGGCTGTACCGAGTCCGCCACTCGCGGTTGCACGGACAGCCGGTAGTGTGCTTTGTGGCCGTCGCTGTTTGCCAGAGTTTTATGTAAGTCGCAGTCGGAATATGTTACGTGATAGTCACATTTCACATAGAGACAGGGTTCCTTCGAGCGGCCGCGGGTCGACTACCCGACGGCGCCGTCTCGATACAGCGCCTCCACCGGGTCGACGGGGGCTGTCGGGCATCAGTCTGGGTCGACGTGTCCGACCGCGACACCGTCGACGCGGCGCTGGCCGACGACGACACCGCCGGCCCGACGTCCCATCTGGGGCCGGAAGCGGAGGGTCACTGGTACGTCATCACGACGGTCGATGAACCGCTGGACGCGATGAGTCGCGGTCTCCTCACGGCCGACGGAATGTTGGTCCGGGCCGACCTGGTCGACGACGAGTGGGTCGTCCAGGCCCGATTCCCCGACCGGAGTTCCTTGCTCACGTTCCGCGAGGACCTCGTCGCCGACGGCTTCGACGTGGAAGTCAAACGGATGCGCGAGGACGAGGACGAGGCGTCGACGCAGTTCGGCGTAACCGACCCACAGCGGGAGGTCCTGCTACTCGCCCTGGAGCGTGGGTACTACACCGTCCCGCGCAACGCCTCGCTCTCGGACCTCGCCGCCCAGCTCGACATCTCCAGCCAGGCCGCCTCCGAGCGGCTCCGACGGGGCACACAGACACTCGTCGCGAACACGCTCGCCGCGCCCGCCCGTCCCTCTATCGGGTCCCGCCAGCACTGACCGCGTTGCGGGGGTCGCCAGTGCCTCGGGGGCCACCAGCCGCTGGCCTCCCTCGCGGGCTGTTTCACGTTCTGAAACCGCTCGCAGGCGGTTATACGGGTACGGCGTGTACCTATCTCTATGCAATCGGACAACGGGACAGTGTACATGATACGGGGTCGCGACGACGAGTGGGTCAACCCCGAGCCCGCCGAGGCGGTCATCACCGAGGCGCTGTTCGACGCCACCGACCTCTCGAACGAGGACATCGATTACATCGGTTCCTACGTCGACGCGGCGAAACTGCGCGCGGTCGTCGGCGACGGTGACGACGACACTATCTCCTTCGATGTCGAGGGCAACGAAGTCACCGTGACGGCGGGCGGCGACGTGACGGTGGCCTAACCCCCACCCATATATCGCTACGTGCCGACGTGCCGGGTGTGACACGAGTCGCACTCATCGCTCACGACGACGAGAAGCCGACGATGATAGACCTCGTCGAGGAGTACGAGGACGTTCTCACGACGTTCGACCTGGTCGCGACGGGCACGACCGGCCAGCGCATCGCGACCGAGACCGGCCTCGACATCGAACGCAAGGAGAGCGGCCCCATCGGCGGGGACACCCAGATCGGCGCGGAGGTCGTCGAAGGCGAGGTCGACGGCGTCGTCTTCCTGCAGGACCCGATGACGGCCCAGCCACACGAACCCGACATCGGCGCGCTGGTGCGTATCTGTGACGTTCACAACGTCCCCCTGGCGACGTGTCGGTCCGCGGGCGAGTACGTCATCGAGGGGCTCGCCCGCGACGCCGGGGTTCAGTAGTCGGGCCCGTTGCTCGTCCCCTATCGAGTCCCGTGCGGCGCCGCGACCACTCAAGCAGTGTGGTCCGGACGCCGCTCGTACCCTATCGGGTCTCGCTTACCCAGCACCTGGAACGCCTGCAGCCGGAACGCACAGGCGTCACAGGTCCCACACGCGGGCTCGTCGCTGCGGTAACAGCTCCACGTGTCCGCGTAGGGAACCCCCAGTTCCAGGCCCCGCTCGGCGATGTCGGTCTTCGTCCACTCGACGAAGGGCGCGACGAGGTCTATCTCCGTCTCCGGTTTCGTTCCCACTTCGACCACGGTCTGGAAGGCCTCGAAGAAGGCGGGCCGGCAGTCGGGATACCCCGAGAAGTCCTCGCTGTGGGCGCCGATGAAGACGGCCGCGCAGTCGTTGGCCTCGGCGTAGGAGACCGCCATCGACAGCAGGTTCGCGTTCCGGAAGGGGACGTAGGAACTCGGAATCTCGTCGCTGTCGGTGTCGGCCTCGGTGACGTCCATCCCGTCGTCGGTGAGCGAGGACCCCCCTATCTGCTGGAGGTGGCTCGTCTCGACGTGACAGAAGTCGGCCGCGTCGACGTGGTCCGCGAGCGCGCGTGCACACTCGTACTCGCGCTGTTCGGTGTTCTGGCCGTAGCTCGTGTGCAGGAGATACAGCTCCTCGTAGCCGCGTGCCTGTGCCTCGTAGGCCGCCGTGGCGCTGTCCATGCCGCCCGAAGCGAGCACGACAGCGCGGGTGTCGGTGGTGGTCATCGTGGTAGCAAGTCTCAGGTGCCCGGCGCGTCGTTCCAGAGGTCGACGTGGAGCCGTGGCGTGTATCGGTAGCCGTACTCCACGGCCAGGTCGGCGACGACGCGGCGGGTCTCGTTCAGTTGTTCGCGGGTCTGTCCTTCCGGCATCAGCAGCACCTGCTCGTCCGACAGGGCCGCGTCGGTCGCGTCGCGCACGCGGGCGACCAGGCGCTCGATTTCGGCCATGTCCTCGGGCCCGGTGACGACGAACTTGAGTTGCGTCTCGTACCTCTCGACGAACGCGGCCAGGGCGTCCACGTCGAGCCGCCGGTCCTCGTGGCGGTCGGCCCATTCGCCGTCGCCTTTCGGGTCCCGCTCGGCCGTGGGCGTGCTCGATTCGAGCTTGGGGCTCACGCTCGCCAGGTCGATGGGCGCGTCGACGGGGATGGTGCCGTTGGTCTCGACGGTGGTGTGATACCCCCGCTCTGTCAGTTCCTCCAGCAGGTCGACGCTCCGCTCGTGGACCAGCGGCTCGCCGCCGGTCAACACGACGTGGTCGGCGTCGTACTCCCCGACGGCGGCGACGACGTCGCCGACACTGTACCAGTCGCCTGTGGGCTCCCAGGAGGTGTGATAGGAGTCACAGAACCAACAGCGGAGGTTACAGCCGCTCGTGCGGACGAAGACGCTCGGGACACCGGCCAGCCGTCCCTCGCCCTGCAGCGAGCAGAACAGCTCGTTGATTGGGAGGTCGCCCTCGCCGGCGTCGCTGTCGACGCCCTCGCCGAGTCCGTCGGTGTCGCTGGCGACCGGCATCAGCGGGTGCAGAGTTCGCTTGTCTCCCGAACCGTCACACTAACCTCGGAGACGGTGTCGGGAAGTTGGTCGCTCAGGCGCGATTCCAGCACGGCGGCCATCACCTCCGCCGTCGGTGGATGCTCCAGCACGACCAGGGAGTCGTCGTCGCCGCTCGCCTCGAAGGCCTTGACCAGCGGGTCGCCCTGTTCGACCAGAAACCGGTGGTCCCACTCGTCGATGACACCCGTGACTTCGCCCTTGTCCACGACCCAGCCGTCGTCCGTGAGTTCGCCCGTCACGCGGACGGTGACCTCGTAGTTGTGGCCGTGCGGACGCGAGCACTTCCCGTCGTGGTGCATGAGCCGATGGCCCGCCGAGATGCGGATCGGCCGGTCGCCGCCGACGACGAGCTCTCGCTCGCCCGCCGTGGCGACGGGGTCTGCCGACTGAGATATTCGCTGGGGCATATCAGGTGATTATCGGAGGTCGATATAAGTCGTTCGGCAGGCCGACAGTGTGGCAGGTCGGCACAAACGATAGGGCGATAGAGTCCGTTCGGGCGTGTATGACCCGAGATGCCGTCGAGCAGGGGTTCGAGCGGTACCTCACCGACCTCGTGGACGAGACCTACGAGGCGTTCGACGTGGCGGCCGTTCTCCGGGGGTCACAGAGCGGCGGTTCCCGTGCGGTGAGCAAGCTCCTGAAGAACAGCCGACCGCTGGAACGCCACGTCGTCCGGCCCAAGCTCCGGGAGTACCAGCGGACGTTGCTCCGACAGTTCGACCCCGTACTCGACTACGCCGCCGACCGGGAGGCCGACTTCGCCGCCTACGCCGACGAGGTGCTCGCCCGGGACCTCTACTGGGACTCGCTCAGAGGGGACCTTCGCGGCGAGCGCCGTGAGGCCATCAGGGAGCGACTGCTCTCGCGCCAGCGCGCGTTCGGCGACGCGCTCGCGCCGCTGGTCGCGGCCGACAGCGACGACTTCTTCGAGGCCGTCGTCGCGGTCTACGACCGCGAGGCGGCGCTGTCGATGGTCGACGAGCACTTCGTGTTCACCACGCCCTTGCAGGACGAGCGCGAGGCCTTCGCGTTCGAACTGGCTATCGACCCCGGCGACGTGCTGGGCGGGCTGGCCCGGGCGCTCCCGACCCTCGAAGTGGAGTTTACCGACGAGGCGTTGCGGTCGATGCGACGGGCCGAACAGCGCGTCATCCCGCAGGCGAAGTCGGACATCGAGCGGGCCTACGAGGCGTGAGCTAGTCGACGACTGCGAACGCCTCGGCGACGAGCGCCTCGTTGTACGTCCAGAACCCCCAGTAGCGACCGTCGTCGGTCTCCCGGGCGACGAGCGCGCAGTTTTGCGCGCCGGTCTCGCCGTCGTCGAACAGGACGAACCAGTAGCGCTCGAGCTCCCCGTTTGCCGTGTGGAGCGTCACGGGCGTGTCCGAAAGCGGGTCCCCGGGGACGCCCCCGGGGACGTAGACGTGGATGTCGATATCGGTGGTCGCCAGCCGCCGGTAGACCGTCGTCTGGGCCTCCAGGGCCTCGGCGCGCTGGAACCCGACGTGGAGGCGACCGCGCCCGGTTCGCCACGCCCGGTCTTCCAGTTCGCGGGAGGTCGCGAGCAGTTGCCGGCGGTCCAGCGAGACAAACACCGTGTCGTCGAGCAGCTCGTACACCATCCGGTGTTTCTGAGCGACCGAGTCGAGCTCGTCGGGGCGGCGAATCGGCGGCGTGAGAAATTCCAGCAGGTCCGCAAGCGAGAGCGCCCCCTGGAACTCCCCGCCGTCCCTGATGACGACGAAGGCCTCGCTGCTTATCGCCGGGAGCTCTCGGTGGTCGATGGTCAGGTTGCGCGTCGCCAGGACGTCCCCGAGTTCGCTCCCGGTGTCGTCGGGCGCGTAGACGATGACCTGCTTCTCCCGGCTGGCGACGTCCGAGAGAATCCTCCCGAAGCCCATCAGCGGGGCCCGTCCTCCCCGACCACCGACTCGTACTCCCCGGCAAAGGCCACCAGCTCCTCGACCGGCTCCGGATACGCGGTCCGTGTTATCTCCCCGTCCTCGTGTGTGACCAGCCCGGCGTCGGCGAGAAGCGGGAGGTGGGCGTGGACGAGTTCTATCTTGACTTTCGCCCACTCGTCGGGGTCGGTTGTGGACTGACCGCCGGTGAGGGTATCGGTGATCTCGTCCAGGCTCACGGTCGATTCCGCCGGAATCGCCGCCAGCAGCCGACGCCGCTTGCTGTTGACCAGCGCCTCGAAGAGGTCGTCGGGTGGCGGGTAGTCGATGTCGCTATCGCCTGGGGCAAACTCCAGCCCGGACGTTTGGTTCTCTGGGGAGGTCATACGATTGGCATTCTCATCTTCGCTGAC
>JBEQBH010000078.1:0-5471 GCA_041639955.1 Halobacteriales archaeon
CGCTAGCTATAGCCATGATAGTCCATTATTTAATACTTTTGCTAATTACTGGTTGGGGCGATAAACCCCGCCACGTCTTGCGATTTTTGCTAATTCTCATCCGCCTGATGGCGATATAGATAAGGATGCTTACAAATATTGGTGTTCACTATGGATGAACAGCTAAGGGCCTACTCGGTTCCGGTGGGATACGAATCGCGGCATAGAGCGTCTCAGACTCCATCTTTCGCGATATCTCTGCTCTAATCGCCGTGAGTGGTGTGTGGAGTTTGTTCATCCATGATGAACAGTTATGTATTACGCTACCTATGGGCGACTATGGACGAGCCGTATCCAGTACGTGCGACTGCGACGACGATGCGGATTATCGAGGCGTTACTCGACCGTGACCAGGCGGGGGTGACCGAACTCGCGGCGGCGCTCGACCTCTCGAAGGGGACGGTCCACAACCACCTCCAGACGCTCTACCGCATGGAGTTTGTCGTACGCGACGGTCGCCAGTACCGCATCGGGTCCCGGTTTCTCGACGTCGCCTCGCGTGCGCGGGAGGGGCTGCCCGCGTACCGTGCTGCCCGGAGCGAAGTCGCCCGTCTCGCACGGTCAAGCGGCGAGGTGGCTGCCTTGGTCGTCGAGGAACACGGGATGGCGGTGTACATCCTGGTTCTGGGCGGGGAAGACGGACAGATAGCCGTACGGGAAGGCCGTCGGCGTCCGCTCCACACCGACGCCGCGGGGAAGGCGATTCTAGCGCATCTGCCGAAAGACGAGGTCCGGGACCTGCTCGCTGCCAGCGCCTCCGGCGACGAGACGCCGCCTGACGAAACGGCCCTGTTCGAGGAGCTCCAGACGGTTCGCGAGCAGAGTGTCGCCTTCGACCGCGAAGAGCGGGCGGACGGGACACGGAGCGTGGCCGCTTCGTTGACGACAGAGAACGGCCGGTCGTTCGGTGCAGTGTGCGTTACCGGCCCCGCCGAGCGTATGAGCGGGAAACGCCTCGAAGAGGATATCACCGGTCTTGTTGTCAGCAGCGCAAACAGTATATCCGTTGACCTGTCAAATTAGAAGTTAGTGTAGATAATTGCTGGTAAACTGCGGCCGACAGACAGCTCGTTTAGCAATACTGAACGGCACTCGGGGCCCCGCCGTGAGGCTTTCTGCAAGGCACTCGGTTCGAAAAACGAGACAACCCATCTATTCCCGACCAGTCGCGTTTAGCCACTCTGAACAAATCTCTCTATCCTGTTGCTGAAATCCGATGTCAGTTTAGATATGCACGTCTCCGAAATCGGGAGCGAGAGCCTCCCAAATAGCTATTATGGCTCGGCTACGGGGATGACGTATGATTCAGGTCGACGCTGACGGGACGGTTGTCCGCTTCGAGCCGGAGACGGCTCGCGTGACGGTACGGACCGACGAGGCGACACTGGCGACCGGCCGGGTCGTCGCCGAACTGGGGGACGAACGCTTCCCCGACACCGACGCCTACCACGTCCAGACCGATGCGGACGGGGTACGGGTTCGCTACGACGACGCCGCCGGGACGACGGTGACGCTGGGCGAGGAGGCAAACGGCGCCACCGTAACTGTGAGCGTCGCCAACGAAACCGAGACGCCGCAGTCGGTCGGTCGGCTGTGTCCGCTGGCGGCCGAGGACGTGTCCTTCGGGCCGGGAACCCAACTCTACCGGCACGGGTACCAGTCCTGGACGCCGACGGCGGCGCTCCCGGTCGCGGAGTCGTTCCGGCCGGTCGACCCGGTCGACGTCCCGATGATGACCGACGTCGAGGCCCCGCGCACGACGAGTCACTGTCAGGTCGGCCTGGCTGACGGCGAACACCACCTGACCGCTGGGTTCCTCGACCACTCGACGTACATCAACCGGTTCGACTACGAGCGCGACGACGGCATCGAGTCGCTGCAGGCAGTCTCGCCGGGCGACGGCGTTTCGCTGGCGCCCGGCGAGCGCGCGGCCAGCGCGCCGCTGTGGGTCGACGCGTCCCGGCCGGTCGACGAGGCGCTGGCCGCCCTCGCGGAACGGACCGGCGAGCGGATGGACGCCCGCGTCGGCGAGTGGGTCCCGACGGGGTGGTGCTCGTGGTACCACTACTTCACCGAGGTGACCGCCGACGACGTCCGGGAGAACCGCGCCGAACTCGACGAGTGGGGGCTCCCCGTGGACCTGGTGCAACTCGACGACGGCTACCAGACCGCCTTCGGCGACTGGCGAACACTGGCCGACGGCTTCGAGGACATGGCGTCGCTGGCGGCGGATATCCGCAACGGCGGGCAGACGCCGGGGCTGTGGTTGGCACCGTTTTTCGTCCAGGAAGATGCCGACCTCGCGGCGGCACACCCCGACTGGCTCGTCACCGACGGCGACGGCGAGTTCGTTTCGGCCGGCGAACGCCACGGCGAGATGTACGGCCTCGACCTGTCCCACCCCGAGGTACAGGCGTGGCTCCGGGAGACGTTCCGCACCATCGTCGACGAGTGGGGGTTCAACTACCTCAAACTGGACTTCCTCTACGCCGGGGCGTTGCCCGGTGAGCGGTTCGCCGACGTGACGCGGGCCGAAGCCTACCGCGAGGGGCTCGCGACTATCCGGGAGGCCGTCGGCGAGACGACGCACATCCTGGGCTGTGGGGCCCCGCAAGGCCAGAGCGTCGGCCTCGTCGACACGATGCGGGTCGGCCCCGACACCGCCGAATACTGGACCCGCGAGGGTGAATCGGACAGCGAACCGGCACACGAAAACGCCATCCGGAACGTCCTCAACCGCGACTACCTCCACCGCCGGTGGTGGCTCAACGACCCGGACTGCCAGCTCGTGCGGGAGACGACAGAACTGTCGGCGGCCGAACGGGAGACGTTCGCGACGGTGGTCGCACTGACCGGCGGTGTAAACGTATTCAGCGACAAGATAGCGGATATCGGTGCTACGGGCCGTTCGCTACTGGAGCGGTCCCTCCCGCCCGTCGAGGCGGGGGCGGTCGACGGTGTCGGCCGAACGGAGTTCCCCGACCGACTCGTCTGTGAGCGGGCGGCCGACGGCGGCCGTGCGGTCGCGCTGTTCAACTGGAGCGACTCCGCCGAGACCCTGTCGCTGTCGCTGGCCGACGACGAGCGCGGCTGGAACGCGTTCGAGGAGACGGCCATCCCCGCCGGCGGAACGGCCGAGCGGACGGTCCCGGCCCACGGCTGTCTGCTCGTCCACGTCGCCTCCGCGAGTGACCGCCCCCACGTGCTCGGGACCGACAACCTGGCTGGCCTGGGCTCGCGCTTAGAGCGGGTCACCTGGAGCGCCGACGGTTCCGAGGGCCGATTGACACTCTCGGTCGACGCGGCGACGCCACAGACGGTCGTCATCGCGGTCCCCGACGGCTGGACCGACGGGGACACGACGGAAACCCGAACGGTCACCGTCGGCCCGGGGCCGGCGACGCTCTCTTTCGAGCGCGCCTGAGGCCCGTCGCCGACCGCCAGTGGGTTCCGCTCGGGTCGCTCCCCGCCCGGTACCGAGAACCGGAACCGAGCGGTTTTATTAGCAGTCTGATGCGCCACTGTACCATGGACGACCTCGTGACGTTTGGCGAGACAATGCTGCGGCTCTCACCACCGGCTGACGAGCGTATCGAGACCGCAGACGCGTACGAAGTCCGTGCAGCGGGCGCGGAGAGCAACGTCGCCGTGACGGCCCAGCGACTGGGCCTCGACGCGACCTGGACCTCGAAACTCCCCGACTCGCCGGTCGCGCGCCGCGTCGTCGGCGAGCTCCGCAGCCACGGTGTGACGGTCGACGTCGTCTGGAGCGAGACAGGTCGTCAGGGGACGTTCTACCTCGAAACCGGTGACCAACCGCGCGGGAACACCGTCATCTACGACCGCGCCGACGCCGCCGTCACGACTGCGACGCCCGCGGAGCTGCCGACGGCGAGAGTCGAGAACGCGGCCGGGTTCCACACCACCGGTATCACGCCGGCGCTGTCGGAGACGCTCTCCGAGACGACGGCGGCCCTGCTCTCGGCTGCTCAGGAGGCGGGGACGACGACGAGTTTCGACTGCAACTACCGGTCGAAGCTCTGGTCCCCGGCCGAGGCCCGAGACACACTTACGGGGCTACTGACCGACGTAGATATCTTCACCGTCGCGGAACGGGACGCCCGGAAGGTGTTCGAGATGTCCGGGGAGAGCGAGGATATCGCGACGGAACTCGCGGAGACGTTCGACCTCGAAGTGGCGGTTCTCACTCGCGGGACCGACCCGGCGCTCGCGGTCTCCGCGGGCGATGTCTACGAACAGCCGACGTTCGAGTCGACGGACGCCCATCCGGTCGGGACCGGCGACTCCTTCGTCGGCGGGTTCCTCTCGCAGTACCTCGACGGGCACGGCATCCCCGACGCACTGGAGTACGCCGCTGCGACGGCCGCGTTCAAGCGGACGGTTCCCGGTGATATCGCCGTCGTGAGCCCCGAGGAGGTCGAGTCGGTCATCGACGGCGGCACGTCGGGCATCTCGCGGTAGCGCCGCGGCGTCGACCGGAGTCAGTCTCTCGCTTGCTCTACCGCTTCGACGAACGCCGCCGCGCTCTCGCGGACAGCGTCCATATCGTCGTTCTCGATGGCTTCGTAGTCGACTAGCGCCGACCCGGCGCCGACGGCGACGGCGCCCGCCTCGAAGTAGTCGCCCACGTTGTCCGTCGAGACGCCGCCGGTCGGCATGATTGGCACGTCCCCGAGCGGCCCCTGAATCGCGCCGATATGGCCCGGGCCGACCGTCGAGGCCGGGAACATCTTCAGTACGTCCGCGCCGGCGGCCATTGCCTGGTCGGCTTCAGTCGGCGTCATCACGCCTGGAACACCGACGACACGCTCCCGGTTGCACACTTCGAGGACGTCCTCGCTGACGTTCGGGGCGAGAACGAACTCCGCACCGGCCTCGATGACGTTTCGAGCAGTCGCCGCGTCGCGGACCGTGCCTGCGCCGACGACGGCGTCGGTGTCGGCGAGCGCGCGGTCCACGTCGGCTATCATCTCCGAGCAGCGTTTCGCGTCAGCGGTCAGCTCCAGCGCTGTCACGCCACCCTCGTGGATAGCACGCGCGACATCGACTACGTCGTCCTCTGGGATGTCACGCAGCACAGCGACGACGCCACTATCGACGATACGCTCCAGTGTCCGCTGTTTGCTCGGCATATCTGCGTCGATGTTTAGCGAGGGTAAAACGCTCCCGCTATTCTCCCACCGCAGCACACCCGCTCACCCGCTTCTCACAGTCGCTGACGTGTCGACCCGCTGGCGTCACGGACCGCCGGGGGCTGTCCAACCCCAAACTGCTTCACCGCGGTACGCGTAGACGGCGAAGATGTCAAGTCGCCTGGCGCCGCTGAAACGCCCGCTGTTGTACGTCATGGGGCCGGCCTACGTTGTCGCGGGGATACTGCACTTCCTCGTCCCGGCGCTGTACGTCCAGAT
>JBEQBH010000079.1:0-5463 GCA_041639955.1 Halobacteriales archaeon
GAAGTCGACGCCGGAACGCGACGCGAACCCCGGGCTCCACACGGGGACGCTGATGTTCGCGTACGTCCTGGGCCCGTTCCTCTTTGGCTGGTACGGGCTCTTTCTCGCGCCGATGATACTGGTGCTTGTGGCCCACTTCGCCAGAATCGTCCTTCCAGTCATCGTCGAAGGAGAGGCCCGTCCTACCGGTGTCGACCCGACAAACCTCGTCGGCGACGAAGTGGGGGACCCGGAGCTAGATGGGGTGAGTGACGGCCAGCGGGGCGACGACGTGGCGCCCACGTCTGGCGCCGAGGACCCCTCCTAGGCGTCTGCCTCGCTGTCGACGTACTGGTTCTCCCAGTCGCGGCGCGCGTCGAGTTCGCGACGGCCGCGGCGGGTCATCGTGTAGAAGTTCGTCCGGCGGTCGCGCTGGCCTTTCTCGACGAGTCCCTTGTCGACGAGGGTGTCGAGGTTCGGGTAGAGACGGCCGTGGTGTATCTCCTTCTCGTAGTAGGCCTCCAGCTCCTCCTTGATAGCGAGCCCGTGTGGCTCGTCATGGCCCGAGATGACATAGAGGAGGTCTCGCTGGAACCCGGTCAGGTCGTGCATCGTCTGCTCTCGCTCATATATCAGGGTTCAAACCATTTAAATATGTCGGGTAAACGAATTTCCAATACCGCTACGAGAGTAGAACGGTTCGTATGGCGTCGGAAACGACGATAGAGATACATCGGCCGGATAGAAAGACAGGTCAGTTTTCGGTCACGTGGCCGCGTCGCATCGCCGGTGGAATTATCTATCGGCGCGATAATCTGTTAGCATGCCAGAAAAAACCCTGTTCGAGAGCGAACAGCTGATGGGACGCGACGCCGTCGCAGACTACCTCCGGACCCTCGCGGATTCGCTGGAATCCGGCTCCGACGTGACGCTGCGGGCGGGCGACCAGTCACTGACGATGCAGCCGCCAAGCGAGGTGGAGTTCGAGGTCAAAGCCGAACGCGAGGGGCCGACCGACGGGAACGGCGAACTCAGCATCGAGGTGGAACTGGAGTGGCCCGAGAACGCGAGTGGGAGCGGCAGCCTCTCTATCGAGTAGTCGAACCGTCTGTGGACGTTCCCGAGTGAGACGCGAATCGCGGACACACCGGTGTTAGTGTTCCAGTTTTCAGCGAAGTAAGTGGAAAGCGGCCGCCGAAAATGCGGCCGCTTGCCGCCCTGAATTGGTCCCCGCTGACGCTTCGGCCCTCCAAGCGAAGCGTCACGTGATAGAAAGTGGGAGAGTGACTTAAAAGTACCGGCCCTCGGGCGATGTGGCGTTTGTTTTATGTTTCTGCCGAGTGAGCTAAATCGAAACCGTCGGCTGGGAGACATATATAGAGCGCGTCGGTCGACGTACCGACCGGCGGCAGCACTGCCTCCGTCGCCGAAGGCAAACGCGTGACAGCGTCAGCGGTTCTCGCGCTGCTCTACCTTGTTCAGTTCGATGAGCAGCCGGAACATGGCCTTGACCAGGTTCGCGTCAACGTCGAACTGCTCTGCGTTCTCGCCGGCGCGGTCCATCACGGCCTGTTCCTGTGATTCGTCGGTCGTGGGGAGCCCCTGCTCCGCTTTGACCTGAGCGATGGTGTCGGCCACGTAGGTCCGCTGGGCGATTTTCTCGACGATTTCGCGGTCGATGGTGCGTATCTCCTCGCGCAGTTCCTCCAGTGACATCTCCTCAGGGTTCGAGCTCATAGTGTCCGTGTCCCATCCGTTTGTGTGGTCGTCAGCAAGGTTCTTCCGGGTCGCTCGTTCCAGTACTCTCTGACCTGTTCGAGCGCCTCGCGCTCCCCGACGGCAGTAAAGGACGGGCCGGTACCTGACAGGGAGACGCCCTCGACCTGCGAGACGCCCTCGACTATCGGCTCGGTGTCGAAGCCAAGCGCCGCACAGAACGCCAGCCCGTTGACCGTCATCGCGCGCTGGTAGTCGCCGTCCAGCGCCAGTTCCTCGACCAGGCGGGCCATCGGCGCTATCTGCCGGCAGCGGTCCACGTCCGCGTCCGCCGAGAACGACTGTTCCGGAGGCGTCCAGACGAGCACGTCCCAGTCGACCGCCTCGCGGGAGAGCAGGTCGTCGCTCTCGTTGTCGGTGACGGTGACGCCGCCGAGCATCGACGCCGAGGCGTCGTCGAACGCGCCCGTGACAGTGACGCCCACGTCGCGGGCGGCCATCACGCCCAGGCGCGCCATGTCCTCGCGGGTCATCCGCTCGGTGGCATCGAGGGCGTCGAGCGTCGCCATCACAGTCGCGTTGGCGGCCGCGCTCGAGCTCTTAAGTCCGGAGGCCATCGGGACCTCGCTCTCGGTTCGAACCGACCCGCCCGACACCGCGGGCATCCCCACGGCCCCGCCGTGAGCGTCGATGACGTACTCCACACAGCGCTCGATGAGGCGCGTGTCGGCGTCGGGGGCGTCGGCGACCTCGCCGGTCACGTCCTCACGCTCCGTCGAGAGTTCGACAGTCGCTGTCGTGTACTCGTCGATAGCGAACGCCGACCCACGGCCCGTCGCCAGCGCGTTCAGGACGGTCCCGGCAGCCGGCGCCCGTGCTGAGCCTTCCATCGCTCGACACTCCCGCCCGCCGGTATTTACTATCTGCGAAAGCGGCGACCGACCGCCACACGTGGTACCGGCGGCCGACAGCAGCAGTCGGCCGGTCTGCGGGGCGCTATCACCAGTAGACGGTCACCCATCGGAACCGAACGCGGGCCGTGGTGTTACGCCCCGGTTATTACGGACCTGGGCCGGAGATATCAGCTCGATGAATAACGAACCGACCGGGACCAACATCGAGGGCGACGCGCCGGACGCCGAGCCCGTCGTCGAGACCGACCAGGCGACCATAACGGACGACGCCGAACTCGAACGGACGCTCGGTCTGTCTGGCGGCCTCGCCATCGGCATCGGGACGATGATAGGCGCCGGCATCTTCGTCTTCCCGGGGCTCGCCGGCGCGGAGGTCGGGACGGCCGCGGCGGCGTCGTTCGGGGTCGGCGGCGTCATCGCGCTGCTTGTCGCGCTGCCGACCTCGGAGCTGGCGACGGCGATGCCGAAAAGCGGCGGTGGCTACTACTTCGTCTCACGCGGTCTGGGGACACTCGCCGGGACCGTCATCGGGCTCTCGCTGTGGCTCGGGCTGGTGTTTGCGACGGCGTTTTACTTGGTCGGGCTGGGGTTCTACGCGCTGGACGGGCTCGCGCTGGTGGGAATCACGGTCGGTTCGAGCCCGGGGCTCATCGTCTCGGTAATCGCCGTCGTCGCCGGCGTCGGGTTTACCGTGCTAAACGTCACCGGCACGGAGAACGCCGCCAAGCTCCAGAACGGCATCGTCGCGCTGTTGCTGTCGATGCTGGTCGCGTTTCTCGCCTTTGGGATGGCCGACGCGTTCGGGCTCGTCGACGCCGGCACGCCGCCCGGGGAAGCCGAGAACGTCTGGGCCATCGGCCCCATCATGTCCGTGGCCGCGCTGGTCTTTACCTCGTATCTCGGCTTTGCCCAGGTCGCGACCGTCGCGGGCGAGATGAAATCGCCCGGACGGAACCTCCCGCTGGCGATGATAGGGTCGGTGCTCATCGTGACGGTGATGTACGTCCTGACGATTGTCGTGGCCACGAGCGTCTTCACCCGGGACGAGCTGGCGACGGCCGGCGAGACCGCAATGGTCGAGGTCGGCCGGCAGTTGCTGGGAACGCCCGGTGCGCTCGTCATCGTCGTCGGCGGGCTGTTGGCGACGATGTCGTCGGCCAACGCCTCGGTTCTCAGCACCTCGCGGGCCATCTACGGCGTCTCGAAAGACGCCTTACTCCCGCAGTGGGCCAGCCGCATCAACCTCAGATACGGGACGCCACACGTCGCCCTCGGGATGGCCGGCGGCCCCGTGATTGTCCTGGCGGCGACCCGGCAGGTTCAGGTGCTGGCCGAAGTCGCGTCCTTCCTGCATCTCGTCATGTACGGGCTGATGTGCGTCGCGCTGGTGGCCATCCGCCGGGACGAGCCGGAGTGGTACGACCCCGAGTTCACGGTCCCGGGCGGACCGGGCATCCCCGTCGTCGGGGCGCTGGCGAGTTTCGGACTCATCGGGTTTATGGACCCGACTTCCATCGTCGTCGGCCTCGCGGTCATCGCCGCCACGGCCGGGTGGTACTTCTATTACGCACGCGACATAAGCCTGAAAGGAGCCCTGTGATGAGCCGCGTACTCGTTCCCGTCGAGATTCTGGCGGGCGAGACGGTACCGGCCGGCCTGATGGACCTGCTCGGGCCGGTAGACGTGACCGTCCTCGGCTACCACGTCCTGCCCGAGCAGACGCCGCCGGACCAGGCCCGACAGCAGTACGAGGAGCGCGCGACCGCCGCCCTGGACGACCTGAGCGAGGCGTTCCGGAGCGCCGGCGGGGCGGCCGACCACCGGCTCGTGTTCACGCAGGACCGCGAACAGACCGTCGAACGCGTCGCCGACGAGGTCGGTGCGCGAGCGTTCGCCGTCCCGGGGACGACCGGCGAGGTCGACAGCCTGCTCGTCTCGCTGTCCGGCGACGTCGCCGTCGACCGCATCCTCGGCTTCGTGACCGAGCTGGTCGGTGACCGCGACATCGGCGTCACGCTGTTGCTCGCGGGCGAGAGTGACGACGACCGGCTGGGGACCGCCGCGACACGGCTCGGTGACGCAGGAATCGGCGTCGAGACGGTGACTACGCCGGGAAAGCCGTTCGAGTCGCTGATGGATGCGGTGCCGGACCACGACGCCATCGTCATGGGCGAGGCGGCGCCGTCGCTGCGCTCGCTGGTCTTCGGCGACGAAGCCGACCGCGTGGCCGCGGCGTCGGTCGGCCCAGTACTCGTCGTCCGGAACCCCACCGGTGACGAATCGGCGTAGCACCGCGCCCGACAGCGCGCCGCTTTTGACCGCGGAGGGTGAACCGGCGGTATGAGCAACCGTTCGGACATCCCGCCCGACACCGTCTCGGTCGACCTCAGCGAGGAGGGCGTCGCCGTGGAGTATCTCGACGGCCGGACCGCCTTCTACCACGGCGTCCCCACGAAAGCCGAGGGGAGCGTGACGACCGCGCCGGGCAAGGACACGCACGTCCTCATCACCGACAAGAGCGAGACGTCGGGCATTCTGGTCTACGTCAACGACCTCCGAACCCACGACGACATCATCGAGGAGAGCGGCGTCGGACGGGTCATCCTGGAGGACGGCGAGGAAGACGAACTGTTCCCTGGCGTCACCGTCGCGGACCGCCAGATGCGCGTCGAGGTGACCGTCGACTACGACGTGACCGACGGCCGCGTGTTCGTCTTCGAGGAAGACGAGATGGGCGAGCGGAGCTTCGAAATCGTCCCGCCCGAGGAGTGAGCTACTGCAGGTACGAGGGGTCCTCGTCGTCGCAGTTCTCCTCGTGCTTTTCGGCGTCGTCCCGGTCGTCGAACATGAGTCC
>JBEQBH010000080.1:0-5446 GCA_041639955.1 Halobacteriales archaeon
ACCACTTCGAAGAGATAGTCCGTGTCAACGAACAGCTCACCGAACAGCTCGACAGCGCCCAGGAGCGCCAGGCCGACCTCTCGGACGACGTCGACCAGCTCGAACGGGAAAACGAGACGCTGAAGACCTCTTCGCTGTACATCGCGACGGCCGAGGAGCTGACCGACGACGGCGTCGTCGTCAAACAGCACGGCAACAACCAGGAGGTGCTGACCGAGGTCTCGCCGTCGATTCGCGACTCGCTCGAAGCCGGGGACCGCGTCGCCATCAACGACTCCTTTAGCGTCAAGCAGATTCTGGAAGCCGAGACCGACTCGCGCGCCCAGGCGATGCAGGTCGACTCCTCGCCAGACGTGACCTACGAGGACATCGGCGGCCTGGAGGAACAGCTGGTCGAGGTCCGCGAGGCCGTCGAGGAGCCCCTGCTCAACGCCCAGCAGTTCAAAGACGTGGGCATCGAACCGCCAAGCGGCGTCCTGCTGCACGGGCCGCCCGGAACCGGCAAGACGATGCTCGCGAAAGCCGTCGCCAACGAGACCGACGCCACCTTCATCAAGATGGCCGGCTCCGAGCTCGTCCGGAAGTTCATCGGCGAGGGCGCACGCCTCGTCCGGGACCTCTTCGAACTCGCCTCCGAGCGCCAGCCCGCCATCATCTTCATCGACGAGATAGACGCCATCGCCGCCAAGCGAACCGAGTCCAAAACCAGCGGTGACGCCGAAGTCCAGCGGACGATGATGCAGTTGCTCTCGGAGATGGACGGTTTCGACGACCGCGGCGAAATCCGCATCATCGCGGCCACCAACCGTTTCGACATGCTCGACCGCGCCATCCTGCGCCCGGGCCGGTTCGACCGCCTCATCGAAGTCCCGAACCCCGACGCCGAGGGCCGCGAGCGCATTCTGGAGATTCACACCGAGAACATGAATCTGGACGCCGACGTGGACCTGGGCGCTTTTGCCGCCGAGACGGAGGGCCTCTCGGGTGCCGAAATCGCCTCGCTAACCACGGAAGCCGGGATGTTCGCCATCCGCGACAGCCGGACCACGGTCGAGCAGCAGGACTTCTACGACGCCCTGGAGAAAATCGACCAGGACGAGGAGACAGGCAGTCAGCCCGTCGCCTTCGCGTAGCCACTTTTTGCACGCTCCGGCGGTCGAGCGCGTCGGCGCTCGACACGCCTCTGCGGCAAAAACTTGGGGAAAAATCGCAGCGTGCTCCCTTCGCGGGCCGAAGGCCCGCGGTAGTCCGCGCGCTGCGGTAGAACCGACGACTTCGTCGTCGGATACTCACTCTGGATAGCCTGCCCTTCCCCGTCTTCGCTCGGGAACGGGTCGCTCCACGGCTCGCTACGCTCGCCGTTGCGCGTCGAGAGTCCTCCCCACGGTCGGACTCTCGCTTGCCGTTCCACTCGCTCACGGCCACTACACCGCTACCGCCTGTCAATCTGACCCACTGTGCCCGCTCGCCGCTAGTGAAACGAAACCCCTTAGCGGCCGCATCGTCCACGCACAGATATGAGTACCATCCGCGTCGTCTGGGGGACAGCCAGCGGGCCGACAGCGCTGGCTTCCTACGACGCGGCGCTGGCCGAAGCGGGCGTCCACAACTACAACCTGGTAACGCTGTCGTCGGTGATTCCGTCCGGTCCGGACATCGAACTCACCGGGACGGCCCCCGACCTCGGCCCCCCGGGCGAGGCTCTGGAGGTGGTCCAGTCGGCCGCGACCGCCGCGCCGGGCGAGCGGGCCGCCGCGGGCATCGGCTGGGCGCGCAGCGAGGACGGCCCCGGCATCTTCTACGAGGTCGACGGGACCGACCCCGACGCGGTGCGCGCAGAGATACGTGAGGGGCTGGCGGCCGGCCGTGAACTCAGGGATTGGACGTTCGCCGAGGAGACGGTCCGCGTGGAGTCGGTCGCGCCGGAGTCGACTCACGCGAGCGCGGTGGTCATCGCCACCTACGGCGAGAGCCACCCGGTCGTGTGAGCCACGCTCGGACGACGGCAACATTGTCACGAAGCCACTGGGTTTTTACCGGTCACCGACCTATCGGAGAGAGAACCTACATGTACGGAAATTCGCCCCTCGGTGGCGAGACCGAGAAAGTGACGCTCACGCGTGAGCAGCGCCAGGCGCTGCGCCGTGACCTCGCGACTGTCGCGGCTCGAACGCGGGAGCTGCTCCCCGGGGAGTTCGTGGTGGGCTCGGAGGTCAGCGACGGCGAGACGGGGCCCCGGGCGACGATTGCGGTCCAGCCGCCGGTGGGCTCCGTCGTCAGCGCCGACTACCAGCCCGAGGACCCGGAGTCGGCGACCATCTCCGACGAGGAACGGGACGACCTCGCACAGGGTATCGCCGCCTCGGCGGCCCTGCAGGTCAAGCAGGTCATGGGCGAGGACCGCTCGCCGACAGCGCAGTAGCGGACCTTTTCGAGGACCGCCACGGACGGCGCGCTCGATTACGTCTTCGAGGTGATAGACCGCCTCAACAGTCGTCGCTGCCCCGTGTCAGAGTCCATCCGCCGGCGGCGAACGACTCGCGAGCGGCCTCGTAATCGCAGTCGGCCATCCCGTAGAACGACTCGCGACCGACCGGCGTCCGCACCCGGAGCATGACGGTGTGGTCAGTGACGTCGAAGACGGTCACTGACTGTCGGTCGGCCTCGCCGGTCCACGTTTCGCGGGGTTTGCCTTCCCGCCGGACACAGGTGTGGCCGTACTCCCAGCTGTGTGATTCCGCCCGGTCAAGCGCCGCCGGGAGGTCGGCCCCCACCACACCCGACGTCGACGTGTCTGACGTTGCCATGGCGGTAGCTATACGGAACGATGCAAAAAATCGTGTGATTCACCGCCGCTCAGGCGTCGGTCGGCGGGTTATAAAACAGCGCGTAGCCGATGGAACCGGTCGCGGGTATCGAACCCGCGGCCATGGCGACGGCGACGCTGAGGGAGGTCGCGACGGCGCCAAACGCCGATAGCGCCATCAGTATGGCGATGCTCGCGAGGACGAGGTCGGCCGTCGAGAGCGGGACCGGGTCGGTCATCGTGTCCGTTTGAAGACACGCCTTCTAATTAAATATTATTACTCGCGCCGAACTCGCCCCGTCGCGGTATCGGCCTACAGCGACCCGCCGATATCGGGGCGCTCGTTGATGAGAAACGGCAGCACGACGCCGACGCCGAGCAGGAGAGCCAGCACGAGCGGCCCGGGGAGGTCCAGCCAGGCGGCGGTGTAACTGGCGAGTACTGCGAGGGCACCACAGCCGAGGAGAGTCCGGTTCTCGCGGGAGAGCATGCCCGGCCTTCTCGCGGACCGAGCAAAAGGATACTGCTCGTGAGCGACTGCGTTCCCCGCTGGGCTCTGTCGGTCCCACTATCCCGGGTCGCTCCCCTCCGTTCGCGCGGAGCGAAATGTCGCCCCACGGTCGATATCTCGCCCGGTTCCGGAAGCGACGTACCGGTAGGTGACTGTCCGTTCCGGAGTCCTTTTGATTTCGACCGCTCTCTCAGTCACTATGTCGAACGAACGCTTTCCAAGTCGCCGCCAGTTCATCGCCGCCGGTGGTAGTGCCGTGGTTACCGGTGTCGCGGGATGTTCCGGGGGCGGAGGGGAGTCAACGCCGGACGACGCCGGCTCGACCCCGTCGACGGAGGAGAGCAGTACACCTACAGCGGGTACGACCCCGACCGACGCGTCCGAGTCACAGTACGTGATTGGCTCACTGTCGGAGTACCGCAACGTCGCCCAGAACCCTGACGAGTGGATTGGAGAGGAGATAGATGCGAGTGATGTGAGCTACTACAGGTCGTATGAAGAGGACTATCAGGGGTTCCGGATGGTCTTCGACGACGAGAACACGGCTCGTCCGTTTATGTTGAAGACAGACCAGGAGTTCAAAAGCGGTGAAACAATCAGTTTCTCCGGCACCGTCGAGAAGACCGGTGTGATTCAGACGGTACAGGTCATCTTCGTGGAGAGCGTTACCATCGAGTGAACCTCGACTGGGTTAACGAAGGTGGGTTGTAACTTCACTTCCCCCAGAAGGGGTCCCGATTCCGGTGGTTCTCCAGGTACATCGACAGCGCCTCGCGCTCGTCGACCGATATCTCCTCTTTGAGCTCCTGTTCGAGTATCTTTGCGTGTTTCTCCGGTATCTCGACCCAGAGGTCGTCACCCTCCTCTATCTGTCGGCCGACCGTCGGCCCGTCGATGGAGGCCGCGAGCTGTTCGCCCGTGCGGGCCGAGTCCACGTCCTCGCCGGCGTCCTGTAGCGATTTCAGGCGGCCGACACGGGTCGGCTCGTTGCCGTCCCACTTGACGACGTTGACGTTCCGGCGGAGTTCGCCCGACAGCACCTCGACGCCGACGACGGCGGGGTCGTTCTGGCGGAAGGTGTGGTCTGGCAGCACCCGGAACTTCGCGGGCCGGGTGATGTTCTCCAGAATCTGTTCCTGCTGGGACTCCTGGATTTCGGTGACGTGGTCGTCGTACCCCTCGACGAGCTGGTAGATGACGTCGTCCTCGAACAGCGTCACGTCCTCCTGTTCGGCCAGGTCCCGGGCGTCGTCTAGCACGTCGACCGAGAACGCCAGTATCGCGCGGTGAGTCGGCTCGTTGGCCGTCTCGGCGACGCGAACGTCACGCGGGGCGACGGCGCCGACCTCGGCACGCATGATGGGAATCTCCTCCTCTTCGAGCGTGCTCGAAATCGCCTCCAGCGAGCCGAGCGTGTCGGCCTTGACGACGACGCCTTCCTCGCCCGTGGTCACCTCTATCTCGGAGAGCTCCTCCTCGACCTCGGCGATGACCTGCGAGCGGTCGCGGTCACGGAGCACGCGGATGGGCGCGCCGGCGATGGCGTCGTCGAGGTCCGGTGCGGCGATTTTCACGCCGTCGGCCGCGGCCACCGAGTCGACCTGCTCGAACTGCTGTTCGGTGCGTATCTCCTCCAGCGGGCGCGGACGGAGCAGGGCGCGCACGTCGGTGACGATGGGGCCCTGGAGCCCGCCGACGACGATGGTGTCGTCCGCTCGAATCGTCCCGTCGTAGATGATGGCGTCGAGGGTCGTCCCGAAGCCCTGCGTGTCCTTGACCTCCAGTACCGTGCCGACGCCGGGGCCCGTGGCGTCGATCTCCATCTCTTCTTTCATGTACCGCTGGGACAGGCCCATCATCACGGTCAGCAGGTCCGGGATGCCCTCGCCCGTCTCGGCGGAGACGGGGACGACGCCGATGTTGGCCTGGAAGTTCTGGACGCGCCAGTACATGTCGGCCGAGAAGCCGTTGTCAGAGAGCTCGCCGATGAGCTCGTACAGTTTCTCGTTCAGGTCCGAGGTGACTCGCTCGGATTGGGCGTCCATCGTCTGCTGGACGGGCTGGTTCTCGTTGGGGTTCCAGCCCGGCACGGTGTCTATCTTGTTCGCGGCGACGATAAACGGCGTCTG
>JBEQBH010000081.1:0-5420 GCA_041639955.1 Halobacteriales archaeon
GTCGACGAAACGCCCCAGCAACCGGACTCCGGCGTGCGAGAGACGAAAGCAGGTGAAAAATGAGCGAGCAGACCACCCAGACGGCGGCAACGATGTCCAAAGACGACGTGGTGTTGCGCGTCGACGACCTGATGAAGAAGTTCGGCGCGCTCGTCGCGACCGACCACGCCACCTTCGAGGTGGAGCGTGGCACCATCACGGGGCTCATCGGCCCGAACGGGGCCGGGAAGTCGACGCTGTTTAACCTCATCTCGGGCTTTTACGAGCCCGACGCGGGCCGCGTCGAGGTCGATGGCACCGACGTGACCGGTCTCGAACCCTACGAGGTCGCCGACCACGGGCTGATTCGGACCTTCCAGACGCCGCGCAAGGTGGAGGGGATGACGGTCCGAGAGGCGATGCTCGTCGGACCGCGCGGCCAGCCCGGCGAGTCGTTCCTGAAGCTGTTCACTTCCCCGGGGGCAGTCGGCGAGGCCGAGTCGAAGAACATGGACGACGTCAACCGCATCCTGGAGGAGTTCGAGATAGACCACCTGGCCACCCAGCCCGCGACCAAGATATCGGGCGGCCAGATGAAGCTGGTCGAACTGGCCCGCGCGATGCTCTCGGAGCCGGAGATTCTCCTGCTCGACGAGCCGGCCGCGGGAGTGAACCCGACCCTGCGAAAGAAGCTCGCCGAGCAGATTCGGCGGCTCAACGAGGAGGGGACGACGTTCCTGCTCATCGAACACGACATGGAGTTCGTCATGAGCCTGGCCGACCCGGTCATCGTCCTCGACCAGGGGAGCGTCCTCATGGAGGGCCGACCCGACGAAGTCCAGAGCGACGACCGGGTAATCGACGCGTATCTCGGAGGATAACTATGTCAGGAGACACAACTACCACACAGGAGGCCCGCGACGACGGGGCGGCCGACCACATCGTCGAGCTGTCGGGCGTCGACAGCGGCTACGGCGAGGTGCAAGTCCTTGACGACTGCTCGCTGCATCTCGACGCCGGCGAAATCGTCTGTCTCATCGGCCCCAACGGCGCCGGGAAGTCGACCGTCCTCAAGACGGTGTTTGGCATGCTCACGCCGTGGGAGGGGACGGTCACGTACCACGGCGAGGACATCGGCGGGATGGCACCCGAAGACATCGTCCGGGAGGGCATCGGCTACGTCCCCCAGACCGACAACGTCTTCGGCTCGCTCAGCATCGACGAGAACCTCCGGATGGGCGGCGTCGCCCGCGAGAGCGGCCTCGAATCGGTCATGGACGAGCTCTACGAGCGGTTCCCGCTGCTCGACGAGAAACAGACCGCAAAGGCCAGGACGCTCTCGGGCGGCCAGCGCCAGGTGCTGGCGTTTGCCCGCGCGCTCGTGATGGAGCCGGACGTGTTGCTCATCGACGAGCCGTCGGCCGGGCTGGCCCCCAACACCGCCAAAGACGTCTTCGGCCACGTCGAGGCCGTCAACGAGCTCGATACGGCCATCCTCATGGTCGAGCAAAACGCCACGGAGGGGCTGGGAATCTCCGACCGCGGCTACGTGCTCGACCAGGGGACCGTCCGGTTCAGCGGTGAGGCGGACTCGCTGCTCGACAACGACGAGGTGTCGAAACTCTACCTCGGCGGATGAACGGGCTCGGGTAACAGTGCCCCGCGACTACGTCTTCGCTCTCGGGCCGCTCACGGCCGCCGCCCTCTGGGGCGGGATGTACGTCGTCAGCAAGTGGAGCTTCGCGCTCGTCCCGCCGGTCACGATGGGCTTTTTCCGGGTCGCGCTCGGCGCCGGCGCGCTCTGGCTCGGCCTCCGCATCGCCGGTAGCCCCGAGGCGGAGCGGCCGGGACGGGACGACTGGCCGGCCCTGCTCGGCCTCGGTGGCTGGGTGACAGTCACCATCGTCGCGCAGTTTCTCGGCACGGAGCTCACGAACGCGAGCCAGGGCTCGCTGCTGACGATGCTGACGCCGGTGTTCGTCGTGGTCCTCGGCGCGACGCTGCTGGGCGAGCGCGTCACGGCGGCGAAAGCGGTCGGTGTTGCGCTCGCCGCCGTCGGGGCCGCCGTCGTCGCCGCCGGCCAGTACGGGCTGGGTGACCTTGCGGTCGGGAACGCCGCCGGCGTGGCCCTGCTTCTCGTGGCGAGTTTCGCGTGGGCCGGCTACACCGTCTGGGGGCTGTCGGTCGTCCGGCGGTACTCGGCGCTCACCGCCGCGACCTACTCGACCGTCGCCGCCACCCCTATGCTCGGGGTGCTGGCCGCCGCCGAACTGTGGTATCTGGGCCGCGGCTTCGCGAGCATCCCTCTGTCTCCGCCGTCGCTGCTCGCAATCGCCTATCTGGGATTCGCGTCGACGGCGGCGGCGTGGTACCTCTGGTATAAGGGCCTGGAGTTCGTCCCTGCGGGCACCGTGGCCGTCTTCTATTTTCTCCAGCCCGTCGTCGGGACGGCGCTGGGGGCCCTCCTCCTCGGCGAACAGGTCGGGACGGAGTTCGTCGTCGGGAGCCTTCTCATCGGCGTCAGCGTCTGGATAGTCAGCCGGGACCGGGCAGCCCCGAAACCACAACCGGAGGAGGCATGACCGTCCGGCGTCCCGCAACAGGACGATGAGCGGGCTGTTGTCCGCGCTCGACGACGGGACCCCGCCCGAGGTTGGCCTGGGCGTCGCCATCGTCGCCATCAGTACCGGCGCGATTCTCGTCCGGCTCAGCAACGCGCCGGCGACCGTCGCCGCGTTCTACCGCGTCCTCTTTACCACGCTCCCGCTGGTGCCGCTGGCGCTCTGGCGCTACCGGAGCGACTTCGGACGCATCGGCGGCCGTGACCTGGTTTTTGCGGCCCTCTCGGGCGTCGCGCTCGCGGTTCACTTCGCGTCGTGGTTCGAGAGCCTGGCCTGGACCAGCGTGGCCGCGAGTGTCACTATCGTCCAGTCCCAGCCCCTGTTCGTCGCGCTGGGCGCGTGGCTCCTGCTCGACGAACGCCTCTCCCGGCGCACGGTCGCCGGCATCCTCGTCGCCATCGTCGGGATGGTGACGATGGCGCTTGGCGACCTCCTCTCGGGCGTGCTGGTCGGTCCCAACCCCCTGTACGGCAACGCCCTCGCGCTGCTGGGGGCGGTGATGGCCGCCGGCTACGTCCTCGCCGGCCGGTCGCTGCGCCAGCGCGTCTCGCTTGTCCCCTACGTCGTGGTCGTCTACAGCGTCTGTAGCGTCGTGTTACTGGGCATCGCCGTCGCACAGGGCGCGCCGCTGACGGGCTACTCGACCCGCGAGTGGGCCCTCTTTGCCGGCCTCGCGCTCGGCCCCGGCCTGTTCGGCCACACGGTCATCAACTGGGCGCTGGCCCACCTCCGGTCGAGCGTGGTCTCCGTCTCGCTGCTTGGCGAACCCGTCGGCTCGACGCTGCTCGCCTTCCTCCTGCTGTCGGAGGCTCCGACCCTCGTTACCGTCGGTGGCGGGGCCGTCGTCCTCGCGGGCATCGCGGTGACCGCCACCGAGCAGTAGGCATACGAGCGGCGGGTGGCCCCCTCGCGGGCACACGAACCCGACAGACCCTTTTGTCCGGTCCGTGTATCGGAGGCCATGGCAAACGACACTGTCACACTCACTATCGAAGGCGAGGACGACGAAGACGAACTGACGGTCCCGAGCGACCTGCTCGACCTGCTGCGCGAGAACGACGAGACGGACCCGGCCGTCGTCGGCGACATCGCGATGTTCGGGCTGGCCCAGCGCATCCACGGCGCCGTCCACCACGGCCAGGGCGAGGCCGACCAGGGCATCCAGGACCTAGAAGAGCTCACGCTCGACCTCTTCGAGGAGCGGTTCGGTGCCTCCTTCGCCGAGCTGACCGGCCACGACCACTAGTTTTCGACGGTCCAGGTCAGCAGGACGCCGTCGTCGACTTGCTCGACCGATTCCAGGGCGAGTTCGGGGAACGACTCGACGAATCCGTCGCCGTCGGCCAGCGTCGGGGCGTCCCGACCGCCAAGTACCTTCGCGCCGATGTAGACGCGTAGCTCGTCGACCAGCCCCGCCTCGAAGAGGCCGAAGATGAGCTCGCCGCCGCCCTCGACCATCAGCCGGGCGACGCCCTCGCCTTCCAGCTTCGCGAACGCGGTCGTGAGGTCCACACGGTCCTCGCCGGCCGCCAGCACGTAGGCGCCGGCCTCCTCCATCTGCTCGATGAAGTCGGTCGGCGCGGCCTCGCTGGTGAGCAGGTACGTCTCGGCGGCGTCGTCGAGCACTGCGGCGTCCGGGGGCGTCCGAATCCGGGAGTCGGCGACGACCCGCGCCGGGTTCTTCGACTCGCCGCGCTCGACGCGCTCTGTGTGGCGGTCGTCGTCTTTGACCGTCAGCGAGGGGTCGTCCGCGAGCACGGTCCCGACCCCGACCATGACGGCGTCGCTGTCCGCACGGAGCTGGTCGACCCGGTCGAAGTCCTCGGCGCCGGAGATGGCGAGTTGCTCGCGCTGTCGCGAGGCGAGTTTCCCGTCGGCGCTCATCGCGGCGTTGACGACGACGTGCATACAGCGAGTTCAGGCGGGTGGGCCGAAAACGGGTTTCGGTTTCTACGCGGGCTCTCTGTCGGGGCGGATGGCGAGACGGCGCGTGTCAAGCGACTTGCGCTCGCCGTCGGCCGTGCGGAGCTTCAGCGTCGTCCCGTCGACGACCAGTTCGACCACATCGAGGGTCGTCTTCGCCGTCCACCCCTGGAGTCGGACCATGCCGGCCTCGTCAATCTCGAGGAAGGTCCGGGGTTTCGTCGCCGCGCCCATCGACCACGACTCATCGCCCAGCGAGACCGCCGTCCCGCCCGCCTCGGTCCGTGAGAACACACAGACGCGTTGCTGGCGGGGCTCGTCCCCCCGCTCGTGGTCGACCCGTTCCCACTCCTCGTAGTCGATTCCGAAGTGGGCGGCCCACAGCTCCAGGTACTCGAAATCGAAGCGTTTCTTGCCGTCGTCGTCGCGACCGCTGCGCCAGATGACGTGCGCGTCAGAGGGCTTCGACTGGAAGAAACTGCCCACACTAACTCCCCTCCGGCGTAGCAGCCGTTGTAGTGGTGTATCCCGTGACCCGTTCGGTACGTCTACCCGCAGTTGTGCCCGACAGAGCGACCCTGACCGTCGACCCCGACATACCGTATGCACTCGTAGTAGCAAATATAAAAATACTGGCCGGCGTTGTGTGACCGTTCTCCGAAGTATATTCTATTTTTGTTGTGGTATATAGTCCAGAAAGGGAAGTTTCGGTACAAACGTTTATGTATTACCCAGTAGATTGCCCACAATGTGTGTTACCGTATGTCGTGAACCGGCGAGCGACGACGGGAACCCACAGACGAACCGACTGCGACCGAGCGAACGCATTCACTCTCACCGTGTCAGAACCCGACCCACCCCAGATACGACGGAGCATCGAGGTCGAATACTGGGTCG
>JBEQBH010000082.1:0-5404 GCA_041639955.1 Halobacteriales archaeon
CGGGGACTCAGGTGAGCTGCTCGGTGACCTCGGTGGTCTCCAGCGAGCGGTTGTGCAGCGCGGCCCCGGTCGCTGCGTCGAACAGGTGGACCGACTCGGGCGGGAGCGTCGCCACCACGGGTTCGCCGGCCCGGATGTGGCGCAGGCCGCTGATGGTCGCGGTGAACGTCTCGGGCTCGTCGACGCCCCGGTCGAAGGTGAGGTGGGTCGTGTTCTCGTCGCCGCGGGGTTCGACCACGTCGACGAACACGTCGTAGGCGTGGGTCCCGTCGCCCTCCACGTCGAGTTCGATGTCTTCCGGCCGGACCCCGAGCGTGACCCGGTCGGCGTCACCGACCGCGTCGCGCTGGTCCGGCGTGAGTTCGTACTCGAAGCGGTCGGAGACGAGGGTGCCGTTCCGGACGTCCATGTCGAAGAAGTTCATCGACGGGTCACCGATGAACCCGGCGACGAACTGGTTGTTCGGGGCGTGGTAACACTCCAGCGGCGTCCCGACCTGCTGGAGGACGCCGTCGTCGAGGATAGCGATGCGGTCGCCCATCGTCATCGCCTCGGTCTGGTCGTGGGTGACATAGACCGTCGTGACGCCGAGTTCGTCCTGCAGGCGCTGGAGCTCGGTCCGCATGGTCGCCCGGAGCTTCGCGTCGAGATTGCTGAGCGGTTCGTCCATGAGGAACGCTTCGGGGTCCCGGACGATGGCCCGACCCAGCGCGACGCGCTGTTGCTGGCCGCCGGAGAGGTCGGCGGGCTTTCGGTCCAGCAGGTCGCCGATGCCCATCATGTCGGCCGTGTCCCCGACGGTCGCCGATATCTCGTCGTCGGCCATGTCGGTCGACTCCTCCAGCCCGAAGCTCATGTTCTCCCGCACCGTCATGTGGGGGTACAGCGCGTAGGACTGGAACACCATCGCGATGTCCCGTTCGGCGGGCGGTTTCTCGTTCATTCGTCGGCCGCCGAGCGAGATTTCGCCCGAGGTAATCGATTCGAGGCCGGCGATCATCCGCAGGGTCGTCGACTTCCCACAGCCCGACGGACCGACCAGCACGAGGAACTCCCCGTCTTCGATGTCGATACTCACGTCGTCGACCGCGACGATCTCGTTGCCGTCGTCCTCGGTGAAGACCTTCGTTACGTTGTCGAGTGTTAGTTCTGCCATTGTTGTGTACTATGTGTTGGTTCGGACTGCCGACTGTGACATCGTGGCGGGAGTCGCCGCCCCTCGGCGACGAAACCGCGCACGTGCGGACAGCCGACAGTCACGCTGCGACCCCCTTTGCGAACTTCTCGCCAAAGAGGACGTAGACGAGTAGCGTCGGAAGTGCGGCGACCAGCGCCCCGGCCATCCGGAGCGGGAAGTTGGTCCCCGACTGGGAGACGCCGAGCCCGACGAGTTCCTGCGTGACGACGGAGGCGTCGCCGAACTGGATGATAGTCAACGCAAAGAGGAGATCGTTCCATATCTGCGTGAACTGGTAGATGAACACCACCGCGAACATCGGCACCGACAGCGGGAGGATGATGCGCCGATAGATGCGGTAGATGGAGGCACCGTCCAGCCGGGCGGCCTCTATCATTTCGTCGGAGAGTTTCTTGTAGTGAGCGCGGAACAGCAGCGTACAGATGGGCAGCCCGTAGGCCGTGTGCGTGACGATGAGCGCGACGAGCTTCCAGTGGTAGCCCTGGATAAACGGCAGTATGGTGACGGGCTGGAACGCCGTCCGCAGCGGGACGACGTTGTACCAGAACTGGGTCAGGGGCACCAACACCGCCTGATACGGGATGAAGATACCCGCGACGAAGGTGATGTAGACGGCGATCTGACCGCGCCAGCTCACCGTCGTCAGCCCGTAGGCCGCCATACTCCCGAGCAGTCCCGAGAGGATGGTCGCCGGGACGACCAGGATGGCGCTGTTGACCAGTCCCTGGCCGAGCAGGTCGACGGCGCTGGTCCAGGGCCCCAACGAGAACTCGCCGGTCCCGGAGATAAGTGGCTCCAGGGGCGGGAGGTAGGGGAACTGCCCCGTGTACGACGCCGGGTTCGTCAGCGACGTCACGATACCGGTCTCGATGGGGATGAGGTAGAACGCCGCCATCGCGACCAGCGAGATATACAGGACGATACGGCGAAGCGGGTAGCCGGTGTCCAGTTCGGACTCCTCGTCCGAGGAGGTGCCGAAGCTCATAGCGCACCCCGCTTGTACTGGGAGTAGATGTACGGCGAGACGATGGCCAGTGCCATCAGGAAGAGGACGACGGCGATGGCCGAGCCGTACGCCCAGTTCCCGTTGCTGTAGGCCTCACGCACCATCCGGGTCGCCAGGATGTCGGCGGAGGGGCCGGGCTGGTAGCCGTACATCGAGTAGAGGAAGTCGAAGGCCTTCAGCGCGAACACCGTCAGCACGACGAGCGCGCTGACGGTCGCGGTGCGGAGCTGGGGGATGATGACCCGCCAGTACATCCGCACCGTCGAGGCGCCGTCGACACGGGCGGCCTCGAAGTGGCTATCGGGGATGGCACGCAGCCCCGCGAGATAGACCACCATCGCGTAGCCGCTGAACTGCCACACCAGCGCGAAGGCGACGGCGGCCAGTTTCAGGTCCGGGTTCTGGACGATCTCTATCGGCCCGATGCCGACCGCGCCGAGCGCGATGTTTATGAGCCCCGTCTGTGGGTTGTACATGTACAGCCAGAACTTCGCCGTCACGACGAACGAGAGGCTCATCGGCAGCAGGTAGATGGTCCGGAAGGTGTTCTCGAAGCGTATCTCCTGGTCGACCAGGATGGCGAGCAACAGCCCGAGCGCCAGACAGACCACGGCGAACCCGACGATGAGTACGACGGTGTTCTGTAAGGAGTTCCAGATTGGGTCGACGGTCAGCTCCGACCACGACGGCGTTCCGCCCTGGAAGGCGACGACGTAGTTCTCGAAGTCGAGCGAGCCGTAGTCGGGCGTCCCGAGACCGGTGAAGTCAGTCAGCGACAGGACGACGTTCCAGGCGATGGCACCGTAGACGAACACCGCGATGAGCAACGCTGGCGGGAGCCAGAACGGGGCCGAGCGCACCGAGTCTCGCTGGAAGAACGACTCCCCCTCGTCGGCGCGCACCTCACCGCCATCGGCCCGCAGGTCCGACGAATCGCTGTCCGCGTCGCTCGGCTCACCCCCCTCGGTGCGAGTCTGACCGCCGGGCAGGCGGCGTCGAAGTATTGTAAGTGGATTACGCATAAATTGGGGCGTGACGGTTCAGTTGAACGCGTCGATGAGGGCGTCGGCGGTCGCGGAGGCGTCGGAGTCCTCCAGGAAGCCGCTGAACGCGCTGCTGATGTTCGTCTTCACGCCCGGGGCGACGGCCAGCCCATGCTGGATGGACGGGGGCTGGCTGTCGGCGTTGTTGAAGTCCTCGTACTGGTCCTGCTGGAACTGGTTGAGACTGGAGACGTCGGCGTCGCTCCGGGGCGGAATCGAGCCCTTCTCGGCGTTGAACAGGACCTGTCCCTCGCTGCTGCCACAGTAGCTGAGGAAGGTCTTGGTCGCCTCCGGCGAGGGGTTGTTCGCGAGGAACGGGAACGAGTCCATGTTCAGGAGGTAGCTCCCCTCCGTACCGGGGTAGGTGACCTGTCCCCACTGCTCGCCGTAGTTGAAGCTGTCGTTGCCGCTGTAGGCACCGGCGGCCCAGTCGCCCTGATGGATGAACGCGGCGTTGCCCTCCATCACCATCGTGTTGGCCTCGGTGAAACCGATAGAGGAGGCGTCGCTCGGGTAGTACTCCTCCAGCGCGACGACGGAGTCAAGCGCCGCTTTGACCTCAGAGCGGTTGCCGTTGCCGTTGATGAACGCCTCGTAGCCGTCGATGCCGCCCTCGGCGAGCAGGATGGTCTCCCAGAGCTGGGCCGTCGACCACGTGCCGCTCGTCTGGTGGGCGAAGGGGACAGCGTCAGTGTTCTGTGCCACCTGTTCGCAGGCGTCGACGACGTCGCTCGGACTGGACAGGCTGCTGGGGTCGACACCGGCCGATTCCAGCACGTTCGTGTTGTAGAACAGGTTGTTGATGCGGTGGATGTTCAGCGGGACCGTGACGTAGGTCCCGTCCATCTGGGCCTGGGCCTGTGGGCCCTCCAGGTAGTTGTCCTTCATGTCCTGGTCCCAGACGTCGCCCTCGATGTCGGCGTAGGCGTCGCCGAACTTCTCTAGGGTCTTGCCCGGCCAGGTCTGGAACGTACTCGGGGGGTTGTTCGACTGGAGTCGGTTCTGGACGACCTGGTCGAGGTTCGAGCGCGCGGCCCCGTTGACCGGCTCCTCGGCGAACTCAACATCGGGATGGGCCTCCTGGAACCCCTCGATGAGCGCCCCGATGGCCGCGTTCCCGTCGCCGTCGGACCACGCGTGGAGCAGTTCGATGCTGTTCGAGTCGGAGCCGTCGCCACCGCCGCCACAGCCGGCCAGTCCGGCGACCGCGGCGACGCCGGCACCCTGGAGTATACGCCGACGGGAGACGCCCTCTCCGTCCGTCATCGTGTCAGCCCTCGGGCTGTCAGCGTGGTTGTCTGTGGTTCGACCGACCGACTACATACATGACTGATTGGCATACACGCACACAATAGCGGACATGTGCATTAAAAATTGGGATAGTAGAATTGCTAAACGTCTAGAAACGGAATCGCGGTGTGATATCCGTGGATTCGTTCAACATACCACCCGATAATTTATAATTACCGCCCGAAGCAGTGCTAATTAACTGTGTTTAATAGTGGTAGATTCGGGATATTCCGGCAACAAACCCTGTATTTTTGAGAATTGAGTTTGTGATTTCAGTATATCTTTAGAGACAGGCGTGGCAGCCAGTCCGGGACAGGTGAGCCTGCCGGTGGTCGGAGTAGACGTATCGGCGTCGTAGCGGCGCCAACACCGTTTCCCGACCCGGGAGCGACACCACTCCTCGATGTTGTAATTCGATTACAGCGACACCGAGATTGCGCTCTTCCGGCAGCATCTCTCTCGCTGTCCGGGCAACAGCGACCGTCTCCGACAGCTGCGCCGAGCAGTCCGGACTGTTCTCAAAAATATGAGTCTGTTTATGTTTTAGTTGATGTATCGAGTAGATGTTTCTATTTCTGTCGCTACCGATGAGAGCAAACGCGTGCCACCGGACGGGCTGGACGCTACTTCAAGTGGTTTCGACGATAGAACGGGACAGCTGCGGAGGGACAGCGAGGGCAGACGAGCTGTCGGACGTGACCGAAACGGCCAGAGTAACAGAAATACTAGATATATTTGAATCGGACTTGTCATTCGATGATGAGTCGACCACGGACAGGTGGGAGCAAGTCCCGGGCTGGCTTGCGGTGCTGTCAGAACGAACGGTCCCGAGCGGCGGACCACATCGACCCCTTAAAATAACAGTGA
>JBEQBH010000083.1:0-5397 GCA_041639955.1 Halobacteriales archaeon
CTCACGCACCAGGCGGGCGATACGCTCAACGTGTCCGAGCTGGAGCTCGTCGTCAGCGCCCAGGCCGCCTGCGGGAAATCCGGCCGGCTGGTCAACCTGCCGGCGCCCGGCGGCGACCCGACGCCGGCCTCGGAGTACGTTCGGGGCGACGACATCTTCGACACCAGCGACGACGCCCTCTCCGGCCCTATCGGCGAGGACAACGTCACCGTCGATGGGACGTGGCCGGCCGGCGAGACGGCGACGTTCCGCATCGACAGCGAGGCGTGCTCGCTCGACCCGGGCAACGAAATAATCGTGCGTATCAGCCACACGCCGACCGGTGCCGTCCTGACACAGCAGCGACTCACCGCCGAGTCGGCCTGACGAACCAGCCCCGGCTCAGCCCCCGGCGAGGTGCCGCGTCGTGAACTGTGCGATGGGGTCGTCGGTCCCGGTCATCCACTCGGCCAGCCGGTCGCGTAGCCGCGAGCGCACGTCCCGGTAGTCCGGGTGGTCGACGAGGTTCTGTAGCTCGTGGGGGTCGGCGTCGAGGTCGTATAGCTCGTCCACGTCGGGGGCGTTGAAGACGTACTTGTACCGTTTCGTCCGGACCATCCGCTGGGAGTACAGCCCCATCTCGTCGCCGTGGTACTCGCCGAAGACGGCATCGCGCCCGGTCGCGCCGTCCTCGTCGCCCAGCAGCGGCCAGAGGCTCCGTGCGTCGATGTCGGCGGGCACGGGCGCGTCGGCGGCGTCGAGAAAGGTCGGCATCAGGTCAAACAGCGAGACGAGGTCGTCACAGACCCGCCCCCCGCCGGCCACGCCGGGCCCGCGTACGACCAGCGGGATGCGGTACGTGTCGTCGTACATCATGGGGCCCTTGTTCCACTGGCGGTGTCCGCCGGTGAAATCACCGTGGTCCGACGCGTGGACGACGAGCGTGTTCTCGGCAACCCCCAGCTCGTCGAGCTTCGCCAGGATGCGTGCTATCTGGTCGTCGATATGGTGCATAAAGCCCAGATACAGCGCCCGGAGCCGGTCCCACTCCTCACGGGAGAGCCCCTCGACGCCGCGGTACTCGCGGTAGCGCTCCTGCACGCGGGGCTTCCCGTCGAAGGTCTCGGCGTCGGACGGCCACGGCGGAAGGTCGTCGGGGTCGTACAGCGAGGCGTAGGGCTCCGGGACGAGATACGGGTGGTGGGGCCCCTGGAAGTCGACGCGGTGGAAGAACGGCTCGTCGGCGTCCGCGAGCTGTTCCAGCCGCGTACACGTGAGTTCGGCGTTGAACGTCGAGCGGGTCGCTTCGGGCGGTATCGACAGAGTGCCGCCGAGCAGGTCCCGCGAGTCGGTGAAATCCGCGTACACTGGTTCCTGGGGTTCGGTTTCGTCGGGGTCGACGCCGTACTCGCGCTGGTAGCTGTCGAACCCGGAGGCCAGGTGCTCGTCGTGATGGTCGTCGCTCCCGCCCACGTAGTCGAAGCCGAAGTCCTCCGGCGTGTCCGTTCGGCCGACGTGCCACTTGCCGACGTAGGCGTTCCGGTAGCCCGCGTCCCGGAGCACCGTCCCGAACGTGGGGACGGACTCGGCGAGGTCGGTTCGGACGGCGTCCGGTTCGTGGACGTTGTTGAGTATCCCGTGGTTGTGGGGATACAACCCCGTCAGCAGCGATGCGCGGGCGCTGCTGCAGATGCTGATGGGCGTGAATGCGTGGGTAAAGCGGACGCCGTCGGCGGCCAGTCCGTCGATGGCGTCGGTCTCGACGGGGACGCCGTCGGGGTCGACGAGGTCGTGTCGCTCCTGGTCGGTGAGCACCAAGAGCACGTTCGGTCGCCCCATCAGAGGTAGCCGAGGTCCGCGAGCCGGTCTTCGGTGGCGTCGGAGACGTGGACGCTGCCGTCGGCGTCGGCCTCGTCGAAGCTCCCGAGCCACTCGTCGAGCTTGGCGGCCAGCTCGGCCGTCCGGCGGGGGTTCGACGACGAGATGTCGTGTGTCTCCCCGGGGTCCCCACGGATGTCGTACAGCCACTCGGTCCCGTCGGAGGCGCGGACGTACTTGTAGGCGTCCGTCCGGACGGCCCGGAGGCCGCGCTGGTACTCGTAGATGGCCTCGGGGACGTGGTCGAACTTCTCTTCCAGCACATCGATTGGCGGCCGGGGGCGCATGTACTCGGCGATGACCTGTGACCGAGGTTCGACGCCCTCGGTCGGGTGGAAGGAAAGCGCCTGGGACGCCTCGCGTAGCTCGGGGGCGTCGATGCCAGCGGCGTCGAGCAGCGTCGGCGCCAGGTCCGCGGTCTGGACCAGTCGGTCTCCCCGGGCCCGCCCCGCCGAGAACTCGCCACCGTGGACCACGAGCGGGACGTGCAACACGGTGTCGTAGAGGCTGTACTGGTGGCCCAGGAAGCCGTGTTCGCCGACGTTCTCGCCGTGGTCGCTGACAGCGACGAAGACGGTGTCGTCCCACTCGCCGGCCGCTTCCAGTACGGACCGTAGACGCCCGATTTGGGCGTCGAGATACGATATCTCGGCCCGGTAGAGCGCCCGGACCACGTCCCACTCCTCGCCGGTGTAGTCGAACTCTCCCACGTCGTACTCGCGGGGGTCCTGTCGCAGCGCCATCGCCCGGTCGTAGCTCCACCCCTCGGGGAGGAACTCGCGGGCGTAGGCCGGCGGCGGGCGGTACTCTAGGTGTGGCTCGATGCAGTTGGCAAACAGGAAAAACGGCGCCTCGGAGTCGCGCTCGGCCAGCCACTCGGCCACCCAGTCGACTGTCGCCGCGGCGCCGTCGTCGCGGTCGCTGTCGGCCGTCACTAGCCGACGGAGCCGCTCGAAGATGGGGCCACCGAGGCGACTCCGGCGGACTACGTTGGTCGCCCGGTGACCCCACCCCCCGGCGCCGCTCCAGGCGTCGGTCCGCTCGGAGTCGTCGCGGAAGCGGCCGAACCCGGCGGTGAGACCGAACTCGTCGGTAATCCAGACGTTGTTCGAGACGCCGGCCGTGTCGTAGCCGGCGTGGGAGAAGGCCTCGGCGATGGTCGGGAGCGACCCGTCGAACTGGGTGTGGTCGGCGTGAGCGCCGTGTTTCGACGGGTAGGTCCCTGTAAACAGCGACGCGTGGGAGGGGAGCGTCCACGGCGCTGTGGCGAACGTGCTGGTGTACTCTGTGCCAGTGTCAGCCAGAGCGGCGAGGTTCGGAGTCAGATCGGGGTCGGCGGGCACCGTCTCGGCGGCCCGCATCGTGTCCATGACAAACAGGACGATATTCGGGGCGTCCCCGGGGGGCGTACCGGTCATATCCGGCCACCCGCAAATGACATCTGAATCATATGTCTCAACACAGTCACGTTGTGTCCGTCATCGTATAAGACGATGCGCCTTGCAGGCGGCGGGTTTTTATAACATCTGAACCCCGGTCCGCCGCCCGGTTCCGCTCTCTCAGGGATAGTACCCCGGATTCTCGGCTGTTTGAGAGAGCACCAACGGGCCCCCGGCCGGCGGGTGAGCGAAACGCCCCGTGCCAGGTGCTACCGCGCCCGTTGGGGGATAGTGATACTTTTGGCCCGCGGGACACCCCATAGAGGTATGACAGAGATAATCGACGGCAACGCCGTCGCCCAGTCGATACGCGACGACCTCGCGACGGCCATCGACCAGCTGGCCGACGCGGGCCACACGCCCACGCTCGCGACCGTGCTGATGAGCGACGACCCCGCAAGCGAGACCTACGTCTCGATGAAACAGGACGACTGCGAGGAGGTCGGCATCGAGGCGCTCGATATCGACATCGACCCGGAGGCCGACGCGACGGAGCTGTACGACACCGTCGACGACCTCAACGCCGACGACGACGTCAACGGCATCCTCGTCCAGATGCCGGTCCCGGACCACGTCTCGGACCGACAGGTACTGCGGGCCATCGACCCGCGGAAGGACGTCGACGGGTTCCACCCGGAGAACGTCGGCCGTCTCGTCGCCGGCGACGCCCGGTACAAACCCTGTACGCCCCACGGCATCCAGAAGCTCATCGAGTCCGCCGGCGTCGAGACCGAGGGCAAGGAAGCCGTCGTCGTCGGCCGCTCGGACATCGTCGGCAAGCCGATGGCGAACCTCCTCATCCAGAAGGCGCCGGGCGGCAACGCGACCACGACGGTGTGTCACTCCCGTACCGAAGACCTCGCCGAGAAGACGCGAAGCGCGGACATTCTCGTCGCCGCCGCGGGTGTCCCGGAGATGATAGACGGCGAGATGATAGCCGAGGGCGCGACAGTCATCGACGTGGGTATCAACCGCGTCGAGGCCGACACCGAGAAGGGGTACGAGCTGGTCGGCGACGTGGAGTTCGAGAGCGCAAAGGAGAAAGCCGGCGCTATCACCCCGGTCCCCGGCGGCGTCGGACCGATGACCCGCGCGATGTTGCTGTACAACACGGTCAAGGCCGCGGGACTCCAGTACGACGTGGCCGTCGACCTGCCCTGAGCACCGGATAACCCGCCTGCTGTCGCAAACGCCAGACTGGGGTCGCCGACCCTCGTATCCCCGCTATGGACGACCCGGACCACGTCGAAGGCGTCGACTTCACATCGATAAATCCCGTTCTCGAAGACATCTCGTATCCGATTACGACTGAGGAACTCGTCGACCAGTACGGCGACCGGGAGCTGGCGCGGACGAACGGGGAGCCGGTCACGGTCGAGGAGCTGTTCGGGTACATAGACGACACGTTCGATTCCGGCGAGGCCGTCCGTCAGATGCTCCTCTCACAGATGCCCCGGGACAGCGAGGGGCGCACGAACTACTCCGACCGCGGCGGCTCCCTGCCCGTCGAGACCGAGACCGCAGAGGAGGCCACCGAGCAGACGGCCGCCGACCTCGAAGACGGGCCGGCGACGAACGAGGACAGGCGAAACTCGTAGGGTCAGGTCCTGTCCCGCTCTAGCCCCGAGAGCCAGTTGTCGGCGGTGACGGCGGCGTTCTCGTCGCCCTCGACGTACCGGCCGAGGTCGCGGGCCGCGTGCATGAGGCGGTTCGCGTCGGTCGGGTCCACGTCGCCGTCCAGCGCCTCGATTCGCTTGCGGTGGTCGCGAATCCGTCCCGAGAGCCGGCGGGCGTGGTCGTCGGGGTGGTCGTCGAGGTAGCTCCGGACGTCGCGCTGGTAGCTATCGACGGCATCGGCCATCGCCAGGCCGAACGTCGCGCGGAACGCCTCGGGAACGGCCTCGTGGCCCGGTCGTTCGCCCCGGTCCGCGCCGCCGAGCAGGTCGAGGAAGTACAGCTCCGCCGCGTCGCTCAGGCGGGCCCGTCGGGCGACGGCCGCGGCGACGGCGCCGAGTTCGACGGCGGCGACGTAGGTCTCGTCGAGGGGGCGCAGCCGCCCGGTGTCGATGAACCCGCGCTTGCGGGTGTACTCCCGGCAGGT
>JBEQBH010000084.1:0-5385 GCA_041639955.1 Halobacteriales archaeon
GTTTCCTCGACCCGGTCGGGAACTTCAGTGGTCCCGGAAGCACCGTCGACAAGACCGGACAGGACACGGTGACGGTCGAGGTCGGCGTACAGGCAAACGGCGGTGCCTACGGGTTCGGCCCGCCGGCGGTCCACGTCGACAACGGCGCGACAGTACAGTGGGAGTGGACGGGAGAAGGTGGCGGCCACAACGTCAAGTCCGCCGACAGCGGACCGCTCGACTCGGGGAGTTCGGTGTCCAGTGCCGGTGTCAACTACGAACACACGTTCGAGTCCGACGGGATTTACAACTACGTCTGTGTCCCACACGAGGGGCTGGGCATGAAAGGCTCCATCGTCGTCGGCGAGGACTACCCGACCCAATCGCTCGGCGGCGGCGGCCCCGTCGAGGTCGACCCTCACTACGCCGGTGTCCCCATCCAGCCCCACTACGTCGGCTTCGGAGCGGGGCTTGCGGTCATAATTCCGCTCATTTTCACCTTCTTCCAGCTGAAGTACGGTGAGTCGCCCCACACCAGCGGAGGGAACAACTAATGGCGTCCGAAGGCTCCACCTACGGCGATATCCACCGCTACGAGCCACCGCGTGAGAGCACGGCCGCAGCGGTCGGCATCGTCCTGTTGACCATCATCCAGGTCGGCCTCGTCGGCCTGTTTACCTACGGGATGATTTCTGGCTGGGCGTCCGGTATCGGGACGGTGCTGACGGTCAGCCTCATCGAGGCCAACATGTTCCTCGGTGGTGTCCTGACGGCTATCTTCATCGACCTGGCCTTTATCATGCTGCTGTACCGCAAGGAGTTCCTCCCGGACGTGATGATCGTCAAGAAGCGCCGACGCAAGTGGGAGGACCTCTACATCCGCCAGGACGACGTCGACGGCACGTCGATGGCCGACCAGGGCGAGCTCGTTGAGACAGTCAAACGCGCTATCTACCCCTACTACAAGAAATAACATGCCACTAGACGAAGACAAGTATCCGGCTGAGACAGGCCGACGACGGTTCGTATCGGGTGTCGTAGGTAGTGCAGCCCTCTCTGCCGTCGGCGTCGGGGGCGCTGCGGCGGCGGACTCGCTTACCAGTTCCTCCGGTGAGGGTGGCGGGACGACCACCTTCGTCGCCGTCGAGAACACGGACGGCCCCGCGCCCCGCGGGATGCCCATCATCCCCATCACTATCGACGGCGGGACGCTGAAAGGCGTCTGGCCCGAGTACGATGAGGAAGCAGGCGCCGCTATCGCCAGGGACTTCGGTGGGAGCGGTATCGACTACTCCTCGGCCTGGTTCCAGTACTGCGGTATCCAGACTGCCAGCGGTATCTACCCACAGGCCGAAGCCGACAACACCTTCCTCAACAGCCAGGGCGCCTTCGACTGGCAGGGCGACATCGAGAAGGGCGCACCCCTGACCGTCGACATGTTCGACGATTACAAGGAGTGGGGCAACGGCATCGGGAACGCCGGGGTCGGCAAGCCAGCCAGCGCCACCTGGCGTTCGACGGAGGAGGGCGGCGTCTCCGCCCAGATAATCCGCTCCGTCGAGGTCGAGAAGATGGCCAACGGCGAAGGGGAGTACGGCGACCTCCCGGGCAGCATCCAGGACTTCATCTCGGAGGCGACCGACCAGGGCTTTATCGCCTGGCTCAACAAGTGTACGCACTTCTGCTGTGTCCCTGGATTCAAGACACAGGAGGGGAGCGCGAACTTCGGCGCCGCGAACGCCATCTACTGCCAGTGCCACCAGTCGGTGTACGACCCGTTCAGTCCCGTCCAGAAACAGTTCGTGGCGCTGCCGCGCCCGCCACAGACCGATGGATAACCAACCATGAGCCTAGAACGCAAAGACGACCACGACCACAAAGGGTGGATGAAATCGCGCGAGCTGTCGCCGCTCGAAACCATCTACCTGACGGCACTCATCTGGCTCGACAAGCGCCTGCGCGTCGTTGACTACCTGGAGATCCTCGAGGACCTCTACTACAAGGTCAACATGCAGATGCCAAAGAGCCACACCGAGCAGTACAACCTCGACAACAAGTTCTGGTACTGGTACCCGCTGTACGCGCTCGGGTCGTTCTCGACCATCGCGTACATCGTCGCCGCCATCTCGGGCGCGCTGCTTGGCTTTTACTACGCCCCCGCAGCGGCGGCCGCCGACGGCTCGCCGACGGTGGCGTACGACTCGGTGATGCTCATCATGGGCCAGCTCAACCTCGGCTACTTCCTCCGGTCGGTCCACCGCTGGGCCGCCCAGATTATGGTCGCCGCCGTGTTCCTCCACATGCTCCGTGTCTACTTCACGGGCGCGTACAAGGAACCGCGTGAGCTCAACTGGCTCATCGGCATCATCCTCATCTCGCTGACGCTGGTCTTTGGGTACACCGGCTACCTGCTCCCGTGGAGTCAGCTCTCCTACTGGGCGGGCCAGATCGGCGTCGAGATGTCACTCTCCATCCCGCTCATCGGCGAGTGGGTCGCACAGCTGATGTTCGGCGGGTTCACCCTCTCACAGTCCACGTTGCAACGGATGTACATCCTGCACGTGTTCTTCCTGCCGTTCATCACGACCGCAGTCATCGCCCTGCACATCGGCATCGTCTGGATGCAGGGCATCGCGGAGCCACACTAAGACAATGAGCGACACCGAATCAGACGACGACGTTCGCACTGACGGCTCGGGCTCGGGCATCGTCGCCCCGGACGACGAGACCCCCTCGTGGTCCGAGCGCAAGCAGCGCACCCAGGGCCTCTCCCGGCTCACCTACGAGTACTTCGAACGCGGTCGCCGGGAGGACCAGGACCTGCGCCAGCAGTCGGACTACGTGGAACGGGACGTGCTGGCGTTCCCAGCCTGGCCCCACGAGATGATGCGCAACCTGGCCCTGACGAGCTTCTTCGTCGGGATGATACTGTTCGTGGCGGCGACGCTCCCGCCGGAGATGCCAAACCCCGCGAACTCCGGGGTCACGCCGGCTATCATCCTGCCCGACTGGTATCTCTACTGGTCCTTTGGCCTGCTGAAACTCGGTCCGCTGAACCCCGACCTGGCGATACTCGGCGGCCAGAAGATAATGGCCGACCGGACGTACGGGGTGTTGGCCAACGTCGTGGTCGTCGGCTTCGTCGCCATCGTCCCCTTCCTCAACAAGGGGTCGGCGCGGCGTCCCGTCGAACAGCCGTTCTGGGCCGCCGTCGGCATGTCCGGCGTCGTGTTTAGCCTGACCATCGCCGCGCTCTCGATCAAGAACCTCATCCCGATGGATTCCCACCTCCTGTTCGACCTGACGTTCCTGGTGCCCATCGTCAGCGCGACGATAACCTACGCGGTGCTGAAGACGATGCGTGAAGGGTACATGTTCACGCTCAACCGGCGGTACTACCGGCTGCGACCGCCGAAGTAACCGCTGAAGCTTTTCCGACGTTTTCGGTCGCTCTTTCTGCCGCTCCCGAGACGCTTCAGAACAGCCAGAAAGCCACGCTGTAGACGGTTGAATAGCGCTGGGCGGCGAAAGGAGCTGGACACTGGACGTTCGAGACGGATAAGGCGCGAGGCGCATCGGTCGAAAGGCACGAACGCCTTCGTGAGCACGAGAGAGTGGCTCTCTAGGACCAGCGAGTCGCAGTAGTCCAGCGCCCGGCGGCTTTCTGGCTCTCACTGTCCGCCGAGACATCGACGAAGGCAGATACGTCTGTTAGCCCATCTCGCCGCAGTAAAGTACCTGAGTCACCTACTACCGTCAATGAGCGAGGGCGACAAAGAGACCGAGGACCCACCCCAGATAACCAGTTCGGGCGAGGGCAAACAGCGGGAGGTCGTCGTCCCGCTTCGCCTCTACAAGACGGTGACGGTGTTTTCGACGCTGTTTGCGATACTCAGCGTCGTCGGCGGGTTCATCCTCGTCGACGTGGCGACCGACAGAGCCTCGGCACCGGCCTCAGAAATCGACATTCCCTTCGCCGTGCTGGGCATCGGGCTCATCCTCGCGGGGACCGTCGTGTACGCGTTTTCGACGCGCTTTCGCACCGAGGAGATGGGAAAGTCTAAAGACGACGCTGACGAACCCTCTAGTAATGGCTGACGAGTTCATGAAAGGGTTCGCCGCCCTCATGGTTGGCGGCCTGGGCTGGATGACCATCGCGGGCTGGTACCGGACGCCGAGCTTCGAGGGGGCACAGCTCATCGGGGAGATACCGCCAGCGGAGTCGCTGACGGTGTTCGACTCCGCCGCACTGCTGTTGATGGACGCCTTCTTCTGGTTCGCCATCTTCGGCGCGCTGACGTTCTGGGTAGTCCTCCCGCTGGTCAGCGAACTACGCGAGTATCTCGACGAGCGCTCGGCCTGAACGCGGACGACCTTCTGCGGTTCCTCTCGGTGTAGACGACACCAGTCGTGACTGAGCGCTGCTGACGGGCAAGGCGACGGGCAACCGGTGGGGAGGACAGCCACCGGCGCGGCGCTCCTGACGACGATGAAGACGCCTGTGGCTCAGTCGTTGGTGAACGACCTCGACGGCGCGAGCGAAAACGTGGACGGGAGAATCGGGGGTCGACCGGCGGACCCGAGCGACTGTCGTCAGATGACCGCGGACCAGGGGCCCTTGATGAGCCAGAACAGCGCCTGGTAGCTTGCGTACATCGCGAGGACCAGGACGGCGACAATGGCGCCCTTGGGCCGTTCGAGCGGGATGTCCCGGCGCGCTTCGACCTTGCGGGACTCGAACTCGAAGAAGTCGGTGATGACGGCCCCGAGGACGAGTACTGACATGACCATCCCGCCGTGGTGGGCGATGGTCATGTAGAGGAACGAGGTGAGGATCAACAGGACGTTGCTCGCGACGTGTGCCGGATGGCGGGTGATCTCCTCCGCACCGCCCTCCTCGTACTGGGACTCGTGTTGTCGGTGGGCCAGCAGTCGCGTCCCGAAGTTGGCGAGGACGAGAACCAACAGGACGTACTCGATGACGAGCACGCCACCGGGGCCCTCGCTCCCGAAGACGGTGTCCAGCGGCCCGAAGAGGATGACGTCTGGCTGCATACCTGATTCTGTGTACGACGGCCATTAGTGTCTTTCCAATTTCCGGAGGCCATGCCGGGCGTGATAAATTGTGCCCGACGCCGGGTCGGGACGCCCGTATCAGCGGAACCGGGAACGGCTCTCCCCGAGGACTGCGACCCGCAGTGACCGATTCCGTCGCAGTCGGGCCGTCTCCCCACAGGCCACCGTCGCCGCCTCGTCGCCGTCGACGTACAGCGCGACGGTCGCATCGTCGCGCTCGACCGAGATAGAGAGCCCGTCGAGCGAGACCACCCAGTGGTCCGGGTTCGTCTGGAACGGGGCGATGGGGGCGACCACGCCGACCGAGTCGGCCGGCGCGAGCACCGGTCC
>JBEQBH010000085.1:0-5349 GCA_041639955.1 Halobacteriales archaeon
TCCCGCACCACCGGCGCGGCCGGGCAGTCCGGCGTCGGGTCGGCGACGACCAGTTCGACGCCCAGCGGCGCCGCGGCCTCGCCGAGCATCCGTCCGAGCTGTCCGCCGCCGACGATGCCGACAGTCGGGCCGGGAGATGTTCGTGTCATAGCCGGGCCTACCGCTGGAATCCGCTTAAGCCTTTGAGTTCCGCCGCTCGTCGTCGGGCCCGTTGTCGACGGCGGTTGTCACTGCGCCGTCCCGTTGTCGACGGCGTCCTCGTTCGTCCAGACCGTGAACAGGTTCCGGTCGCCGGTGGTCCGCATCCGGTGGGTGTTCCCCTCGTAGCCCGCGTCGGTCAGCGCTGCCTCGGGGACGGTCGGGTCGAAGTCCTGGGTGATGATGACCGGCGGCGGGCTCTGGCGGAGGAGCGATTCGAGGTTCCGCTCGCTGTTCTCGCAGGTGACATCCATATCGCCCGCGGCGAAGTACCACGGGAGCGGCAGCGAGTTGTACCACATCAGGCAAGTGGGCTTGTTGTTCCGGAAGGATTCGTCCCACTCGCTCCGGTCCGGCCCGACGTAGGCGTTGTACTCGTCGAACTGGCTTCCGGTCTCCCCGTAGTAGACGAGCACGTCGGTACCCCCGCTGTTGGCTGTCGCGAGCCGGTCCATCTCCCGGAGGTCACCCTTCAGGCTCTCGCTCGGCTGGGCGTACTGGACCATCGGGTTCGATTCCTCGGTGGTGTTGGTGTACACCTGGCCGACGCCCGCTTGCGCGACCAGCAGCGAGGCTGCCACGAGGACGAGCGTGGCACTGCCGAAACTGGACACGTCACCTGTCGCCAGCGACTGCGAGCCCCAGCGGAAGACAGCGCTGAGAGCGACCGCCGCCGACACCGCGAGCGGCACGACCATGTGGACGGCGAGCCACGGCGCGCCGATGTCGGTACCCAGCGGGTAGCCGAAGATGGAGACAAAGCCCGCGTAGAAACAGAACGGAACCAGGTGTCGGGGCGTGGTGATGCTCAGCCGGTCGAGGACGTAGCCCACGCCCGCCAGCGCCGTCACGGCGCTCGACCCCAAGAGTAGCGCCTTCGCGGACGTTCCGAAGTGACTCGCATACGTGTCCCACGGCTTCACGTCGCCGACCGGCCAGAACCATCTGGTGTCCGTCCCCGAGGACCCACCCTCGCCGGACGGCAGCCAGTTGCTCCACTGGTCGACGACGCGGTCGACCGTGGTTTCGAGCAACTGGCCGAACAGCGCCGGGTTCGTGATGCCCTCCCAGAAGCCGACGTAGCCGGGCGTCGTCGCCGCGATGGCCGGATGGCTCTCGATACCGTCGATGCCGGCACCGCGGGGCGCGTAGAAGTACAGCGAGACGAACCCGAAAACCAGGAGGGCAAACACGACGTGCCCGAGGTACGCGCCGGCGGTCAACAGCGCGCTGTCGTGGCGCTTGCGGAACGACTGGACGACGCCCACGACCAGCCACACGTCGCCTTTCACCCGACCGACTACGCGGTCACGGACCGCCCCGGCCGAGGGGGGTCCGGTGGCGAACGCGACGGGGCCGTACCGGTCCGGGAAGACGGCGGTTGCGGCGTCGTTTACCTGCCGGGGGAGCACGAACCCGACGGCGTCGCGAAAGCCGTTGGGTAGTACCAGAAGCTTCGCCAGCAGGAGGCCGGTCGCGCCGAGCCAGGTGACGACGTAGACGAGCGCGTTCTCCTTCGACGCGAAGCCGAGCGCGAGGAAGACGGCCGCAGCGTACATATACCGGGGCTTGCGCGTGTCGTAGAGTCGCACGAGCAGGGCGAAAGCGACGAACATGAACGCCGCGACGAGGACGTCGCTTCGCATGAACCGCGAGTAGTAGACGAGCACGGGGTCGAGCGTAAAGAGAAGGGCGAGCGCGACGGTCTCGCTCCGGGACAGATGCGCCCGCAGAAGCAGCGCCGAAAGGGGGAGCAGTCCGCCGACGACGGCGACCGGGAGCCGCATCGCGAAGTCGCTGGGGCCGATGAGCGCGAACAGCCACCGGTCGACGTGCTGGATGAACGGGCCGTGGATGATGTAGCGGTAGGCGAAGTTGCCCGTCTCGCCGAAGTGCCAAGCCCAGTAAGCCACCCGACCCTCGTCGAAATGGGCCACGCGGGCGCCGAGAAAGACAGTGCGGAGGACAAGCGAGAGTGCCGTGATGACGATGACGAGTTTCACCGTGGCGTAATCGTCGCCGTCGAACCACGCCGCGCCACGGTCGCGGAACTGCCGGAGGGCGGGGACCACACCGCTCGACGTAGACATTACGGGGTTCAAGACAAGCGGGGATTAGAACCTTTCTGGTTTTCCGACATGGAACGGTAGTTCTTTACGCGCGAGCGTCTCCACATCGAATATGGTGCAGCTCGGACTGGTCGTGGCTCAGTACGACAAACACGGGGACGTCATCGATGCGATGCGTGAGTCGGCACGCGCGGCCGCAGAAGACGCGGGCGCGACAATCGTGGAGACGCTTTCGGTCCCCGGCGCCTACGACACGCCGCTCGCCGCTGACCGGCTGGCACGGCTGGACGATATCGACGCCGTCGCGGTGCTCGGCGTCGTCATCGAGGGCGATACGGACCACGACAAGGTCATCACCGACGCCGCCGCGCAGGGGCTGACTGACGTGTCCCTCGAACGGGACACCCCCGTCACGCTGGGCATCATCGGGCCGGGCATGAGCCAAGACGAAGCCGAGGCGCGCACGGACAAGGGCGGCTCGGCCGTCACGAGCGCCATCGAACTCGCAAAACTATGACTATGGACTTCGCTTCACGGGTCGAACGTGTAGAGCCGAGTGCGACACTCGCGATAAGCAACAAGGCCGCCGAACTGGAGGCCGAGGGCAAGGACGTCGTCGACCTGTCGGTGGGCGAACCCGACTTCGACACGCCCGAGAACATCAAAGACGCCGCCAAAGAAGCGCTCGACGCCGGCCACACCGGCTACACCTCCTCGAACGGCATTCCGGAGCTGAAAGACGCCATCGCCGAGAAGCTCCACGACGACGGGCTCACCCAGTACGAGGCCGACAACGTCATCGTCACGCCCGGCGGCAAGCAGGCCCTCTACGAGATATTCCAGACCATCATCGACGACGGCGACGAGGTCGCCCTGCTTGACCCGGCGTGGGTCTCCTACGAGGCGATGGTGAAACTGGCCGGCGGCTCGCTCACTCGCGTCGACACCGCCGCCCACGACTTCCAGCTCGAGGGCGCGCTGGACGACCTCACAGAGGCCGTTTCGGACGACACCGAACTGCTCGTCGTCAACTCCCCCGGGAACCCACACGGCGCTGTCTACTCCCGCGAAGCGCTCGAAGGGGTCCGGGACCTCGCCGTCGAACACGACATCACGGTCATCTCCGACGAGATTTACAAGGAGATAACCTACGACGGCGCCGAGGCCATCTCGCTTGGCACCCTGGAGGGGATGGAGGACCGAACGGTGACGCTCAACGGCTTCTCGAAGGCGTACTCGATGACCGGCTGGCGGCTGGGCTACTTCGCCGGCCCCGAAGAGCTGGTCTCCCAGGCCGGAAAGGTCCACTCGCACTCGGTCTCCTGTGCGGTGAACTTCGTCCAGCACGCCGGCGTCGAGGCCATCACGAACACCGACGAGGCCGTCGAGGAGATGCGCCAGGCCTTCGCCGAACGGCGCGAGTTCCTCATGGGGCTGTTCGAGGACCACGGCGTCCACGTCCCGGAGCCACAGGGCGCGTTCTACATGATGCCGGAGATAGCGCCCGACGGTGACGACACGGAGTGGTGTGACAAGGCCATCTCACAGGCACAGGTCGCGACCGTTCCGGGCAGTGCCTTCGGTACGCCCGGCTACGCCCGCATCTCCTACGCCAACAGCAAGGAGCGACTGGAGGAAGCCGTCGACCGGCTGGCCGAACACGACCTCATATAAGAGAGCTAACTGTTTTTTATCCCCGGGCCGGAAGGGTTGGTATGCCAAGTAGGCGTGCGGCACTCTCACTTCTTGCCGGTGGTATCCCCGCTCTTGCGGGCTGTGGTGGCTCCGCCGAGCGGACCGAGCGCGACTTCGGGCTGACGACCACCGCTGCCGAGGGCGTCCCGGGGCAGGCGGTCGGTATCGAGGTAGATGCCAGCGGGGTCGGTGTCATCACGTACCGAATCGAGGCACTCCCGGACAACTGGCAGGTCACGCAGGGCGACTTCGCCCCCGGGCCGACGTCCATCCGGGAGCAGTACCCGCCGGAACTCGTCTGGGACCCGGCGGTCGGGTCGGTGAACGGCTCGTTTATCGTCTCGATTCCGGACAGAGCCAAGCCCGGCGGGTACTCGCTCCCGGTCGAAGCCAGAGCCGGCGGCTCAGACGAGAGCGCCGTCTCGACGGCGGTGATCACGGTCGAGGGACAGACTTCGACCGGTAGCCCCACCGATAGGCAGACGGCTACTCGCTCCGCTCGTCGAGAATCCGGTCGATGATACGACCCGTCGAGAGCAGCCGGTCGGGGTCGTCGCGGTCCAGCGGGCTCGCCCGCCGTATCTCGCAGTCGATGCCCCGCTCTCTCAGTGCCGCCCGCAGTCGCTCCTCGTCGTGGTGCTGGTCGTATCCCAGCGCGATAACGTCCGGGTCGATACGCTCGATAGGGACGAAGATGTCTTCCGGGTGGCCCAGGTGGGCCTCGTCGACGGGTTTCAGCGCCGCCACCATCTCCCGGCGCTGCTCGTCGGCAATCACGGGCGGTTCCTTGTGCGTGACGTTCTCCGAGCGGGCGATGATTACGTGTAGCTCCTCGCCCATCCCGGCGGCGTCCCGCAGATAGTGGACGTGACCGGGATGTAACAGGTCGAAGGTGCCCTGCGCGACGACGCGTCTCATTGGTCGAACTCCTCCTCGCGCAGTTCCCGGTCGATGTCGTGCTGGTCGAAGTCGAAGAACGCCTCTTCGGGCGGGTCGATATCCAGTACGGGTAACTCGACCGGCTCGCCGTCGTTGTCGAAGGCCTGCCAGTCGTCGGGCCCGTACGGGTAGCCCACGATGATGTGGACGTCACCCCGCCCGAAGGTGGCCAGGTCGGCGTCGCTGGGCTGTAGGACGCCGTTGGGATGTGAGTGAATCGATCCCGCCGCGCGCATGTCGTTCGGTACCATGCTCGTCTTGACCGTCGCGCTCACGGGGTTGGATTCGGTCCCCGGGATGACCAGCACGTCAGTCAGGACGGTGCCGTCCCGGTCCAGCCCGACCTTGCGGGCCTTGTCGCCCCGCAGCAGTCCCATATACTCGTTCGGATGCGTGTCCTCGGACGCGGCCCGCGCGAAGTCGAGCGCCGACTCGGCGATGCCGAGAA
>JBEQBH010000086.1:0-5326 GCA_041639955.1 Halobacteriales archaeon
ACCAAGCAGCGACACTGGAAAGTGGTCACGTGGCGAGGGCCAGAACAGTTTCGACTCGACCACACTCGCGCGGAACGGGCACCGACTGCCGTCCCGCCCGCTAGAGCTTATGGTAACGTGACACAAACGCCAACCTATGACTGTCGACGAACTGGACGCGTTCGGCATGCGTCGGATGGACGACGACGATATCCGGCGGACACTCTCGAAACGGAGCGTCGGCGTTCTCGCCGTCGCGACCGATGGCGCACCGAGCATGCGGCCGCTGAGTTACTGGTACGACGGGGAGGACGCGCTGTACTTCGTCTACGTGCTGGCCGGCGGGAGCGAGAAACAGCGGCTGACCGACGCGGCCGACGCCGCGCAGTTTCTGGTCTACAGCGTCGAGACGACGTTCAACTGGCGCAGCGTCCTCCTGACCGGCACCGTCGAGGCGGTCTCGGACGCCGAGCGCGAGGCCCTCGAAGAGCGGATGGACATCGCGTGGCGTCCCGACCTGTTCGAGCGCGCCGCCGAGTCTCAGACCACCGCAATCTACCGGTTCGACATCGAGGAGTGGGACGGTATCAAGCAACTCGAACTGCCGCCCGAACTCAGAGAGCCGGATTCGTCGGGCCAGATGGAGTGACCGGTGCCGTCACGGCCGCTAGTTGCTTCGACACGGCTACCACGAACGGCGGGGGTCACCCCTGCAGAACGAGTACGACGCCGGTGACCAGCACTGCGACTGCCGCGCCCAGCCGCAGCGTCACCTGTTCGTCCTCCGGCGTCAGGATCGCCGACCCGAGCAGGACGAGCAGCGGGCTCGCGCCCAGCACCGGTGCGACGAGCGAGACCGGTGTGCGGGCCAGCGCAGCCAGATACGCCGCCAGATACACCGTGTTCGCGACACCGGCGACGAGCGCCAACCGGGTCGGCCGCGCCGGTCGGTACCTCCCGCCCCGGAGCCGCCGCCAGAGGAGGTAGCCGCCGAAACCGCCGGCGGCCGCCAGCACACGGACCGTCACGCCGACCAGCGCCGGCGTCCCCTCGGCGAAGCCGACCTTCGTGAACACGGGGTCGATGCCGAGCAACAGCGCGGCCGCCAGCGGGAAGGCGATGTCGGCCCCCGACGCGGTCGCCGTGCTGGCGCGGGCGTCGCCCGACACCGCGGCGGCCCCCACTACGAGGAGTCCGACGCCGACGACCAGCACTGGGGTCACCGGCTCGCCCAGCACCAGGACGGCCGAGCCGACGGCCACCAGCGGGAACGTCGACTTCAGCGGCTCCGCCCGGCTCGCGCCCAGGCGGTGGATGCCGACGAACAGCGCGGCCCGCGCCAGCAGCGACCCCAGCAGCCCCGCGACGGCGAAGGCCCCGATGGCCGTCGGTGTGAGACCGAACGACGGGTAGGACAGGACCGCCGTCGCCGGCACGAGAACGACGAGGTTGACGGCGAAGACGACGGCGACGAGGTCGGTGATAGACCGTTCCTTCGCGGCCTGTCTGACCGCGATGCTCTGGCCCGCCAACCCGACTGCCGCGAGCACTGCGAGGCCGGCACCGAGTGGGTTGACAGCCATCCGATTGGTTCCAGAGAGGGCGGTGGCACGCTTGAAACTGCTGGACGGCCGGCGGCGGTGTCACAGCCGACCCCGGCGCACCGCCCCCGGCCGACCCTTCAGTCGCCGGCCACCCACCCGGACACCGCGCCGGCCCGCGCGACGTAGAGGGCCATGTAGCAGACGACCGCCAGCAGTCCGCCACTGCCGAAATCCGAGAGTACCACGTCGGGAAACCACGCGAACCGGGACAGGAGGGCATACCCGACGACGAACAGGACGACGACCGCGCCGCGAGCGGCTGTGCCGATGTCACGGAACCACTGCCCGACCCGCGCTCCCGGCGCGCTCTGTGCGCCCGGCCCGAGCGCGACGGCGAAGGCCGCGAAGCCGACCCACAGCGCGGGCCAGGAGACGACTTTGCCGCGGAGCACCTTCCCGGCGACGGTCCCGGTCACCAGTAGCGTCAGGCCCACCTCCAGCCACGTCGGCGGGCGGTCCGGGAAATACGTGTTCACGTCGAGAACCGTACTCATAGCGCGGTGTTCGGCCGGCGAGGTTGAAATTGTGTCGGTGGCGCGTATTGTAGAGCTGTCCCCCGGTCTACTCCACTAGCTTGCTACTGAATTCCCCGGACAATCCGCCGTCGTATCTGTCAACCCCGATTGCTCCCGCTCAGCCCCAGATTACGTCCGGAGCGAAAACGAGGAGAGCGAGAAAGACACCGAGGACACCGAGGCCGAGTATTCGTAGTGCCCCTGCTGAACGCTGCCGGGTCGGCGGAAGCAACTCGGCTCCCGCGGAGAACGCGAACGCGATACCCAGAAAGAGCATGTTGTGCGGGCCGTTGAGTACGATACCGAAATACACCCAGCCAAGGAAGCAAATGAACGAGAAGAGTGCGAAGAAGAGCCCTTTCCGTTGTCCGTCCGGCTCACGAAACAACATCCGTTGAAGCGCCGCCATACATACTAACAAACGGTTGACTGGATAAAGCGTTCGGCTACACTGACCGTCTTCCGAGATTTGGTACCGTTCTCTCTCAGGCCGAGCAACGCCGTGGCTGTAAGGCCGAACCGACAGCTATTGGTTCGGTGTCGAAACAGAGAGAAATCGGTTAGCGAGCGGTGCGGATGGTTGCAACGGGAAGGCTCACGGGCTACGCCCGTGAGCCTGTTCGGAGACTTCGCTCCGCTCGTCTCCTACATCATGCCGCCCATGCCGCCGCCCATGCCGCCCATGCCGCCGCCGGGCATGCCGCCTGCGCCGCCGGGGCCGCCAGGCCCTTCGTCCTCGTCGTCGTCGCCCTGGCCACCCTTGAGGTCGCCAGCGGCGATGACGTCGTCGATGCGCAGAATCATCACGGCCGCCTCGGTGGCGGACTCGATGGCCTGGGTCTTGACACGGAGCGGCTCGACGACGCCGTCTTCCTCCATGTCGACGACCTCACCGGTGTAGGCGTCGAGCCCGCTGGTCACGTCGCCGCCGTCGTGCTTGCTGCGGAGGTCGACGAGCGAGTCGATGGGGTCGTGGCCCGCGTTCTCGGCGAGCGTGCGCGGGATGACGTCGATGGCGTCGGCGAAGGCCTCGACGGCGAGCTGCTCTCGGCCGCCGACGGAGTCGGCGTGGTCGCGCAGACCGAGTGCGAGCTGGGTCTCGGGGGCACCGCCGCCGGGGAGGACCTTGCCGTCCTCCAGCGTGGCGGCGACGACGCCGAGCGAGTCCTCGATGGCGCGCTCGACCTCGTCGACGACGTGTTCGGTGCCGCCGCGGAGAATCATCGTGACCGCGCGGGCGTCCTCGACATCCTCGACGAAGATGCGCTCGTCGCCGGCGATGTCCTTCTGAGCGACCGAGCCCGCGAAGCCGAGGTCGTCGGCCTCGATGTCGTTGATGTTCGAGACGATGCGGGCGCCCGTCGAGCGCGAGAGGGCCTCGATGTCGGACTTCTTGGCGCGTCGGACGGCCAGAATGCCCTCCTGTGCGAGGTAGTGCTGGGCCATGTCGTCGATGCCCTTCTGGCAGATGACGACGTCGGCGCCGGTCTCGGCGATCTGGTCGACGTACTCCTTGAGCTGTTCCTCTTCCTGGTCGAGGAACTCCTGGAGCTGGTCGGGGTCCGTGACCGACACTTCGGTGTCGAGTTCGGTCTCGGGGACTTCGATGGCCGTATCCAGCAGGGCGATGTCGGCGTCCTCGACGGCGAAGGGCATGTTGTCGTGGACGCGCTCCTTGTCGATGATGACGCCCTCGACGAGCTCGGACTCGTCGGTGGCGCCGCCGACGACCGTCTCGATCTGGATGCTGTCGGTGTCGACGGTGCCGTCGTCGTCGGCGACGGCCTGGGCCGCGCGGACGACGAGCTCGCCGAGCAGGTCCTTCGAGGACTCGGCGCCCTTGCCGGTCATCGCGGTGCCGGCGACCTTCTCCAGGGTCTCGGTGTCGTCGGCGTCGACGTCGATGGCGTTCTCTTCGAGGATTTCCTTGGCCTTCTCGGCGGCCTGGCGGTACCCCTGGGCCAGGATGGTGGCGTGGATGTCCTGGTCGAGCAGCTCCTCGGCCTTCGACAGCAGTTCACCCGAGATGACGACCGCCGTCGTCGTGCCGTCCCCGACCTCGTCCTCCTGGGTCTGGGCGACCTCGACGATCATGTTGGCGGCCGGGTGTTCGATGTCCATCTCGTCGAGGATGGTGACGCCGTCGTTCGTGACGACGACGGACCCCGAGTTGTCGACGAGCATCTTGTCCATCCCCTTCGGGCCGAGCGTGGTCCGAACGGCCTCGGCGACGGCTGTGCCGGCCGTGATGTTCATCGACTGGGCGTCCTTTCCGGATGTCCGCTGGGACTCCTCGGAAAGTACGATCATGGGCTGGTTGCCCATCTGCTGTTGAGCCATAGTCACACGATGATTGAAAGTGATTCTATATAAATGTTGTGGTGGCGGATGAACAACCCCGGCACTGCGGCCCCGCTGTGTGATGTGAGAGGTATTGTCTCACCCCGTTTATATACTCATCTGAGCGGCCTGTCGGCCGGGTTTCGGAGGACTGGCGCCGCGGACCCGCTCAGTACCCCATCCCGAAACGGCGGTGGCGAAGCTCCGGCGTCACCTGGATGCGGTCGATGTCCTGGCCGGTCCGGTACCAGACGAAGGCGGCGCGAGTAAAGAGTTCGCGACACTCGATACGAACTTCGCGGGGGTTGCCCTCGGTCCGGTCGTAGATGTCCTCGATGCCCTCGCGGGTAAAGAGGTCCGGCGCCTGCCCGGTGTAGGGCTCGTCCCGGAAGTAGGCCAGCGAGCGCGCGACGTACTCGGCGATGTCGTCGGGCGAGAAGGGGTCGATGTTCTCGTAGTAACGCAGCCGTGAATCGAGCGTGCCGCGAATCTCGGCGACGCGTCGCTTGCCTTCGGGGGTCCCGGTCAGGAACAGTCGGACGCCGGCGTCGCCGGCCACCTGCAGCGGCGACAGCAGGTCGGCAGTCAGCACCTCTATCTCGTCGACGACCAGGAGCAGCGTCTTCCCGTCCGCTCGCACCCGGCCGACGATTTCGTGGACCGCCTGTTTGGCCTCCGCCGTCGCCCACGGGATGCCGTTTCGCACCTGCGAGTAGTGGCCCGCGTGTATCGAGTAGCCCGCCGCGTAGGCCGCCTCTAGGACGGTCTGGTACAGCGCCCGGGCCGTCGTCTCGCGTGGGTTGTCCAGATGCGTGACGACGAAGTCGTCGTGCTTCGAGAGGTCCCGCAGGACGATTTCCCTGAAGGCTGATTTCCCCGTTCCGTAGG
>JBEQBH010000087.1:0-5309 GCA_041639955.1 Halobacteriales archaeon
CAGCGTCGGTCAGCCCGGTCCCGAGCGCGAACACCGTCTCGCCAAGCATCGCCATCGCCGCGTCGCCGCCGGCCTCGATGACGTCCGCGACGACCGTCTCCACGTCCTCGGTGAGCAGTTCCGCCTCGCGGGAGAACTGCCGGGCTGCCCGCATGACCGTCGACAGCGTCGGCTCCTTGACCACCAGCGACAGCGCGCGCTCGCCGGCGGTCGTCAGCGCCTCGGTGTCCCCGCCAACCACGTCCGGCGTCGACAGCTCCCCCAGCGTGTAGTACTCCACGCGGGCCCGCTCGGGGACTGCGTCGACGTAGTTGTGCTGTGGACCGCCGGGCTCCAGCCGCAGCGGGATACCGCCACGCGCCTGGGCGACCACGTCGCCGAGTCCCGTCCCGGCCTGGACCTCCGCGCCGTGGGCGATTGTCACGAGTTCGTTGTACGAGAGCCCGCGGTCCAGCGCGGCGTTGGCCGCCAGCGCCGTCCCCAGCGCCACGCCGCCGGAGACGCCGAAGCCGGAACCCAGCGGCAGCGGCGTCTCGGCCGTGATCCGCGCCTCCGCGCGAAGCGCCGAGAGCACGCGTTCGACGGCGCCCATCTCGACTCGCTCGCCGTCGAGTGTTATCGTCGTTTCCTCGGCCCGCTCGACCGTCACCGAGACGCCGTCCGAGAGCGCGATGCCGCCGCCCCGGGACCCCGTCTTCGTCGGGTCGTCGTCCCGGTCCACAGTGAAAAAGCCGGTCACGTGGCCCGGCACGAACGCCCGTGCGTCGTCGCTCATTGGGACCGCTGGGGGGCGCCGACGCTAAGGGCTGGCGGTTCGAGGAGATCCGGTCGCGGAACGGGGCTATCTGACCGGCCGGGCGCTGGAGGTTCGCCCACAGCCGGTACAGACGTACGTCCCGCTCGGGGTCTTTCGGACGGTCTCGTTGCACTCAGTACAGTTCAGCGGTAGGTTGCCAGTCGTTTGGTTCGTACTGGACATACCGGCTAGATATTCCAATATAACATAAATATACCGACTGTTCAGGCGATATAGCGCCAAGTTACCGGACATTCGGGCATCTATAATCAATTTATGTTGATATACGTAATTTTCGAGGGGCGCAGTCACAGCTCCGCAGCGGCGCCGTGTCCGGCCGGGGTGTTTTCACCCGTGAGCGCCCCCCACATTGATGTGTGTATACGATAAGTGACAGTGTATACGATGCCCACTATCAGCGCGCGACTCGGGGACGAAGAGAAGGCGGAACTGGACGAGGTGGCGGCCCTGCTCTCGGAGGACCGGTCGACGACCATCCGGAAGGCTCTCGGCGAGGGGCTGGAGACCCTCCGCGTGCGGGTCGCCGTCGAGCGGTACCAGTCCGGCGACGTCTCGGCCGCCGAGGCCGCACAGATAGCTGACTGCTCTATCGCCGAGTGGCTGGACGTGGCCCGCGAGCGCAACCTGACGACACAGCTCCAGCTGTCGGACCTGGAACTCGACGCCGACACCGCCACGGAACTGTGACGCGAATCTACGTCGCTCCGACGACCGTGTACAGCCTGGGCCAGGTGGGCGAACTCGCTTTGCTCGACGCGTTCGACGGCGACATCGTCGTCCCCGACCCGGTGGCCGACGCCGTGGACGTCGAACCCGCGGCCACGAACCTCGCGGAGTACCTCGACAGCGGGGTCGAGACGAACGTCGACGAGGGCCACGTCGAGCGAGCGCGGTCAGTCCTGGGCGAGAAGGACATCGGCGCGGCCGAGACGGTCGTCGCCGGCGTGCTCGCCCACCGGGACCAGCGCGACCGCTCGGCCGTCGCCGTCGTCTCCGAGGACCGCACCGTCCGCCGCACCGCACAGGGGCTGGGCGCCGAAATCACGAGCAGCTTCGGCGTCGTCGTCCGCGCTGCTATCGAAGACAAGTATCTGAGCCCGACACAGGCAAAGCGTATCGTCCGGCGCATCGACCAGCACGGCATGCATCTGACCGGGGAGCTGCGTGAGCGGGCGGTCGGGGAACTGGCGGAGTAGGTACTGTACAGCCGTGAGCGAAAGAGACGTTAGCGGAGCGAACGTCTCGTTGCTGCTGTAATCCGAAGTTACTTGGAACGCAAAAGACACGATAGGGCATGCGATTGAACCGACGTTCACTGCTCGCGCTCGCCAGTTCAGGACTGGCCGCGAGTGTCGCCGGCTGTAGCGACGACGGGACCGTCGGGACACCCGACGACGATGACGACGAAGAGGAGTCGAACGGGACCGAAGAGTCGACCGACACCGACGATTCTGCGTTCACACTGGGCGACACAGCGGTGTACCGAAACGACAGGGAGGAGCTGTCCTTGACGCCGTTGAACGCCCGCCTCCAGGACGTGATCCTCTATACGAGTTCGTACTCGAACTCGCTCTCCACGGAGGCGCCCGAGCAGTCCGGCCAGACGTTCCTCACCATCGAGGTCAAGGCCGAGAACACCGGGAGCGAACCGCTGATGCTGCCAGGCGACCCGGTACTCGTACTCGACGGCACACAGTACGAAACAATCTACACGAGCGCCTACTCCGACACGGGATACGACCAGTACCGGGAGATTCAGACGGGTGTGAGCGTCACCGGCTGGCTCGTCTACGAAATCGCACCCAGCGACAGCACCGCCAGACTCATCGCGAACTTCGAGGAGTTCACCAGCTTGACCAGGGCAGGGTGGCGCATCGACCTGGGGTCGCTGGACCGGGAGACGTTGGAGTACGAGGACCTGTCGATGGGGGAGACAGCCGAGTTCGGGACCGAAGACCAGCGCTACACCATCGGTCCGACAGACATCCGGGAGGCCCAGTCGTACACCTACTCCTACAGTTCGGACCGCTACGAGTACGAAGAAGAGGCCGCCGACGGGGACAAGTTCGTCTTCGTGACGATAGCAGCGGAGAACGTGGGTTCAAAACGGGTCAGCGTACCAGACACCTACGACATTTCGTTCATCGCCGGCAACTCCCAGCACAGCGTGGGCTACTATCAGGGCCAGGACGAATACGAGGGCGGGGAGATAGCGCCGGGCATTGTCCGCGACGGCGTCGTCGTGTTCGAGGTAGACGAGAGTGTCTCGTCCTACGAGCTACAGATAGACTTGAGCAACGATGTCACCGCGACCTGGAGTCTGTAGCCGGCGTCACTGTGGCTCCCAGCGGTGGCCCGATTCGACGTAGATGCGTGGGTTTAACAGTGCGGGCCCCGACCGAGCGAGTATGCAGGGTAACCTTCCGCCGGAAGCACAGGAGAAGCTCGAGGAGCTACAGGACCTTCAGGAGACCGCACAGCAGGTCGCGACACAGAAACAGCAGGCCGAGTCGACGCTGCAGGAGTCCGAGACCGCACTGGACGAGCTCGACGACGTCGACGCTGACACCACGATGTACCGCGAGGTCGGCGAGCTGCTCGTCAAGACCGAGCTCGACGAGGCCCGCGAGGACCTCGAAGAGAAGGTCAGCAACCTCGAGGTCCGCGTCGAGACCCTCGAAAAGCAGGAAGAGCGCGTCCAAGAGCAGTTCGAAGAGCTCCAGAGCGAGCTCCAGCAGATGCTCGGCGGCGGCCCGGCAGGCGGCCCCGGCGCAGGCGCGTAAGGCGATGGCGACCGACGACGAGGTCGTGCAGACGGCCGCCGACGCGGCCGAAGACGTTATTTTTGCTCGGCTCAGCGTGAGCGATATCGACGATTACGACGTGACCGTGACCTTCGAGGACCGGGTACTCGACGTTGACATCTACGTCAAGGCGCCCGACGCGAGCGCCGACGAGGAGCGAATCGCGGACGACGCGGCGCTGGCCGCGCGGGGCGCCGTCGACGAGTTACTGTCCTAGGTCCGGTCGCTCGCGAACCCGGTTCTGAAGGCGATCCAACCCAGCACGCTCACGAACAGAATCGGGGGCAGAATCATAAATCCCCACAGCGGGTCCAGTCCCCAGCCGAGCAACAGCACGAGGTCGAACAGGCCGATAGCCACGAAGGGGGCGATAAACAGCGTGGCCTTCTTGCGTGTCGTCCCCTCGACGAGCCCGTCGTCGTCGTCCTCCAGCAGGTCCGCCGTCGTCCGCTCCGGGGACTGGTCGAGGCCGGACTCAGCGGTGTCGTCCATACCAGCGGTGAGGGCGCCACGGTCAAAAGTATCGCGTTCGGGAGTCGTCTCGGAGAGCGTCAGCGGGACCTACGCGCTGGGGGTCGCAGTCGCCCCGGGGCCGTTCGAGGTGGTCTCGGCGTCGTCGCCGTCGGGCGTCAGGTCGCTGATGGCGTCGCCGAGACCACCGGTGCGGTCGCCCGAGAGCATGTCGCCGATTCGGTCGTGAATCTCCCCGACGAAGTCAGGGACCTGGTCCGGAAGCGACGCGGGCGGGCCGCGGGCGTCGTCGGACGCGTTACCACGGTCGGCGGCCGGGTGGTCGGACGCGTTCGCGTCCGTGTCGCCGCCCGCGCTGGGTACAGTCTCGTCAGCCTGTGCCGGGGCAGCACCGGGCAGTGCCGCGGCCGAGCCCGTGACGAGGGCCAGGGCGAGCACCGCGCCGGCGAGTGTAGTGAGTTGCATCGGTTGTGCCTCCGCTCGGTACTCTGTGGCGACGGGACTTGAAGGGGGAGCGCAGTAAACGCCGATTGTGCCGATTTCAGTCGTTTTAGTCCACCTAAATGCCTTTCTTAATCCGGATTAACTGGGATTCAGCCGTCCGTATCGGCGATGGTCGTCTGGCGGCCCGACTGCTCGGCGCCCGCGCCGCGGAAGCGGCGGCCAACAAGGTAGCCGTCGGCGTCGCTGTCGGCCCGCGCGGGGGCGTCCTGGACCCATACCGTCGCCGGCCCGGTGCTACACGCCCGCGCCCACTCGCGGGCCAGCGGCTTCGAGTCGAACCGCCGTGTGGCCCCCTCTCGGTTGACCCACTGGCCGACCCGCGCGCTCACCCGGCGCGCGGACGGTTTCACGGCGACGAGATACCCCTCGGCGGTCACACCGCCACCGACGCGCCCGTCCGGTAAAACGACAGCGGGCTAGTTTTTCATACCCGCGCGCCGAACCGGTTTATATGGAACACGAGGCCACGGTCGAGGGGGTCGGCGTCGGCGTCAGCGAGGAAGGGTCGGGGACGCCGGTGGTACTCTTGCGTGCGCGCGAAGAAATCGTCCCGATATTCGTCAGCACCGACCAGGCCCAGTCGATGCAGCTCGCCATCGACGGCGAGCCCTTCGAGCGTCCCCTGACCCACGACCTGCTGGTCGAGCTGGTCGCGGAGTTCGGCGGCGCCATCGACCGTGTCCGCATCGACGACCTCACCGACGGCACCTTCT
>JBEQBH010000088.1:0-5290 GCA_041639955.1 Halobacteriales archaeon
GATGTCGCCGACACCCCGGACGAGCCGACAGCGGAGGTGTCCGAGGAGGACGCGGCCACAGAGTCGCCGGCGGAGCCGGCGGACGACGCACAGACGGTTGTCGAGGAGCCGGCGGACGACGGCCAATCGGGTCCCTGGGACGGCTCGCCGTCGGACGACAGCCCCGACCAGCCGGACGCCTGGACAGCGCCCGACGAGAGCGGAGACGCGTCGGCCACACCGGACGCGACAGACGAGAGCGACACCACGGACGAGGTACCCACAGCGGACGACGGCGCCGTGTCGACGAGCGGGCAGGGGGCGACACAGCCCGAGGAGTGGTCGCCACCGGACCCCTCGGAGTTCGATACCGACGCGCCCGCGGAATCCGCGCCCGACGACTGGGAGATAGACGACAGCGAGGAGTCATCGGACGGTCCACGGACAGCAGACGACCTGTTCGGCGAGACGGCCGACGACGGGGGCGACAGCGAGGGGAGCGACGACGAGGCGTCCGTCGAAGATGTCTCGGACCTGTTCGACGACACCGAGGCGGAGACGGCCGACGACGACAGTGACGCGACGGCCTTCGAGCCGAAATCGGACAGCGACCCGCTCTCGGACGCACTGGACGACTCCTAGCCGACCGCGTCGTAACAGCGAGCAGTTTTTACAGCCACCGAATCGGGTCGAGATTCCAGTCGGTGTTGGCCCGGGTCCACACGCCCCCCAGACCGCCGACCGCGCTCAGGCCGACGGTGTACAGCAGGAAGAAGACGAACACGAGCGCGAGAAAGAGGTACAGAGGCAAACGCGGACGTGAATGGCGCTGAGAGCGTTCGACAGAGGTATCTCCGAGTCTCGGCTGTGACGGAAAAATAAGAGTAACGGCTGGTTGGTACAGCCATCGACGTTCTTGTTTGATAAGGAAACTGGTGCGTTTGCACCTCAAGAACAGGTTACATCGTAAGCCACAACGTCCCAACATGGGAATCCCACGACTTCAGTCGTATGGAGGAGTCAACTAGCGTCAGTCGTCAGCGTCAGTCTGTGAGGATGACCGAGCCGAAACAGTGCCGCGCTCGGTCCCGGCGTTGGCATCGGCATCGTCCTGATAGAACATCTGCCAGCCCGTTGCGCCCATGAGAATCAGCACGAGCGGCGAAAGGATGCCGAAGAAATAGTAGGGGGCATACGACAGCACCGGCACCCCGAATACTGAAGCCATATATACGCCGCCGGAGCTCCACGGGACCAGCGCCGAAGTTGTCGTCCCGGAGGCCTCGACGGCCCGCGAGAGGTTCCGGCTCTGTAAATCGTACTCGTCGTAGAGATTACGCAGTGTCATGCCTGGCACGACGATAGCGACGTACTGTTCGGCGGCGAAAACGTTCATGAGAAATGTGGTAACCGCAGTCCCAGTTGTGAGGCTCGCTACGCTACTGACCGCCTCACCGATGTGGTGGGCGATCGCTGCGAGGACGCCGGTGGTTTCGAAGACCCCGCCGAGTACGAGGGCTGCAACCACCATGGAGATGACCCAGATCGACCCCGAGAGGCCGCTGCTGGCCAGCAGTTCGTTGGTGAGTTTGATGCCCGTCTCGGGCCCAGTCCCGTTGTGGACGTGTGCCCACGCGGTTGCAAAGCTCGTGCCCTGCACGATCGTGCTGACCCCGACGCCGGCGAAAACCCCGGCCGAGAGCGACGGCAGAGCAGGATACCTGTACAACGCCAGCGCAAAGGTAATGACCAACGGCAGCAACGTGATTGGCGTAATGCTGTAGACACTGGCGAGGCCCGTCTGAATTTCGGCCACCCGTCCGGCTGGAATCGACCCAGTAGCACGGAAGCCAAGGACAACGAAGAGCAGCAGGGAGATGCCAAACGAGAGCAATGTCCCCACACGCATCGCCCGCACGTGGTCAATCAGTTCGGTGTTAGTCACGGCAGCAGCGAGATTCGTGGTATCGGATAGCGGTGAGTTCTTGTCGCCGGTGTATGCACCAGAGAGGACAGCACCGGCCGTCATCGGTGCTGGGATGCCCAGTCCGGTGCCGATGCCAACCATGGCGACGCCCAGCGTCCCCGCCGTCGTCCACGAGGACCCGACTGCGAACGCCACGACCGCCGCGAGGATCGCAGCGAACGGGAGGAAGACGGTCGGCGTGAGAAATTCAAGCCCGTAGTACATGATCGTCGGGATAGTGCCGGCACTGATCCAAGCGGCAATGAGCATATAGATAATAAAGAGGATAAAGATGGCCTGTAACCCCATGAGAATGCTCTGACTGATACCCTCATAGATGTCCTGCCAGGTATATCCGAAGTGATATCGCCCCAGTAGGCCTGCGAAGGCGATTGCCCAGAATAGTGGGATTTGAGGGTCGAGATCAAGCACCACGATCCCGACCGCCAGGAAGAGAATCATCCCGCCAACTGGGATCAGCGCCTCGCCCAGAGAGAGCCGGCGATCCGGATCAATATCCTCGTAGAGTTGGGGCTCACCATTCATCGACATACGGTCTCTCCCGACCGACGCCAGCGGTGGTCCCGACGACGACTCCGACTCGGCGGTGTGGACACGGTCTGTAGCTGACAGCTGGCTAGCTGACCCATACCAGTCCGGTGATAGCGAATATCCTTAAATAAGGCTTGTCTTCCGCCGAGAGTCTGCTACCAGTATATAGATGGTAGCGGATGACTGACAGGAACCAGCGTGTCGGGACCGTCCGCGTGCAGATAGGCGTTGATGTACTCTTGAGCGGACGGAGTTGAACTTGATCGGCCGTCGCATTACCTTCCCCCGGTTGGTCGCCGAAGCCGCCGAATAGGTCGAAGACCACACAGCCGTCGTCTTCCTTCGGGTCGTCGGTAACGCCCCTTTCGTGGTAGCCGTCGTCGAGCTCGGGCTCGTAGACGTCCTCCTAGATGAAGTTCGCGTTGGCCACACCAGAATGGCGGGCCGTGCCGTCGTACCCGTGGACGACTTACCTTCTTCAAAGTCGTTACCTTCGCCACCCTAGACTCATCCACTGAGTGTGACTTATGTCACTCCGTTTATCAAAGCACCAGTTCGATTACCCCTAGCCTAAATATTAAAACTATACGATATTATTTCTGCTGTATGCTAGATAAATAAACATCATTTACAACAACTGATATCGGATGGTGTCGCCAGGGGCGGATATACACTGTTGGGTCAGATGTCGAGTTCGTACTTCGCGTAGTTGCCCAGCCAGCCACCCAGCGCGCTCAGCCCGACGGTGTAGAGGGCACCCAAGACAGCCCCGAAAAGCAGGAAGATGACCCCGAACGCGCCGAACGACAGTGGTGCGCCCGCCCCGACGGCGAAGACGCCGAAAAAGAGGAGGACGACGACGAAAAACACCGCCCCGACGACCAAGCCCAGCACACCCGAGATAGCCCCGACCCGGAGCCCGTCCGAACGGGTCCCGCCCTCGAGATAGCCCGCGACTGCCCCGCCGAGCACGGTCGAGAAGGGGACGAAACTCAGCACGATACTCGCGACGGCGCCGATGACGGCGTTGAGGAGCGTGTCGTGTTCTGCCATCGCTGCCCCGTACACTGTCGGGACTACTATGGTTTGTGGAGAGTGAAACCGCCGTTATACCTACCAGGCCCGGCGGCGTCCGCTCTGCACACAGCAGCCGCTGTGGACACTGGTCGACCGTAAAAAACGGAAAATCGCCCGCTCAGAGCTCGGACTCGAAGTCGTCGAGCCCGTAGGACGGCTCGGCACCGCGGCGGTCGAGCGTCTCGTTGGCCAGCAGCCAGTAGACGACCGACAGCGCCTTTCGCCCCTTGTTGTTGGTCGGGACGACGAGGTCCACGTTCGAGGTGGTGTTGTTGGAGTCACACATCGCGATGACGGGGATACCGACCGTGATGGCCTCCTTGACGGCCTGGGCGTCACCGATGGGGTCGGTGACGACCACGACGTCGGGCTCGATGTAGCCGTCGTAGTCCGGGTTCGTCAGCGTGCCCGGGATAAACCGGCCCGTGCGGGCCCGTGCGCCGACGGCGTCGGCGAACTTCTCGGCCGGGAACCGGCCGTACTGGCGCGAGGAAGCCACGAGAATCTGCTCGGGCTCGTAGTTGGCCAGGAAGTCCGCAGCGGTCCGAATCCGGGAGTCGGTCATCGAGACGTCCAGCACGTAGAGCCCGTCGGTCCGGACGCGGTGGATGAACCGCTCCATGTCCTGGGTCTTCTGCTGGGTCCCGATGTGGACACCCGCGCCGAGGTAGTCCTCGACGGGGATGAGGAGGTCGGCCTCGCTTTGCTCGTCGGGCATGACGTCCTCGTCGAGCTGTGGCCCCTCGTCCTCTTCCTCGTCGGCTGTCTCGGCCTCGGCCTCCTCGGCGTCGGCGGGCTGTTCGGCGTCTTCGGTCTCCGCGTCAGCGTCGAGTTCTTCCTCGTCCTCGGACGGGTCGAACTCGGACTCCTCTGCGTCGAGACCTTCTTTCTCGTTGCCGCTCATACTGCGTTGTCCTCGATACGAATCAGTTCGTTCAGCTTGGCAGTGCGCTCGCCACCGACGGCACCGGTCTTGATGAACTCGGCGCCGGTCGCCACGGCGAGGTGTGCGATGGTGGTGTCCTCGGTCTCGCCGCTCCGGTGGGAGACGACCGAGGCGTAGCCGTTCTCGGTCGCCAGCTCGATGGCGTCGACGGCGTCCGAGAGCGTCCCTATCTGGTTTGGCTTGATGAGGATGGAGTTACCGGCATCGGCCTCGATGCCGTCCTGCAGGCGGGAGACGTTCGTCACGAAGAGGTCGTCGCCACAGATAAGCGTCCGGTCGCCGACCCGGTCGGTCAGCTCCGCGTGGCCCTCGTAGTCGTTCTCGTCGAGGGGGTCCTCGACGTAAACGAGGTCGTACTCCTGGGCCTTTTCGGCCATGTAGTCTATCTGCTCTTCGGTGGACTTGACGCCGTCGTCGTAGACGTAGCCGTCCTCATCGGCGTCATACAGCTCGGCGCCGGCGACGTCCAGCCCGAAGCGGATCTCGAAGCCGACGTCGTCCTCGACGGTCGAGACGGCCTCGTCCATGAGTTCGAAGGCCTCGTCGTCCGAGACCGACGGCGCCCAGGCGCCCTCGTCGCCCTTGCCCGCCGGAATGTCGCGGTCGGCGAGCATGTCGTGGACCTCCTGGTGGACCGCCGCGTTGGCGAAGACGGCCTCCTCGACGCTCGGCGCGCCGACGGGAGCCGACAGGAACTCCTGGATGTTGGTGGCGTCGGCGGCGTGTTCGCCACCGCCGATGATGTTACCCAGCGGCGTCGGGAACTCGCT
>JBEQBH010000089.1:0-5273 GCA_041639955.1 Halobacteriales archaeon
GGCGACGACGGCGTAGAAGTCGTCGGGCACCTCGACGTCGACCCCGCGCTCGGCCGCTATCTCCTCGACCATATCGGGCTGGATGCCGTGGGAGTCGTACAGCTCGACCAGCTCCGTGGTCGGGATGGCCTCGCCGCTCTCGGCGTAGTCCTCGGCCAGCTGGCGCACCCGCCGGCCCCCGCGGTCGAGGGTCTCGCGGTACTTCTCGACCTCGGTGCGGACGATGTCCCGAACCGTGTCGCGGTTCTCGTAGCCCAGGCGGTCGGCCTGCATGTCGACGAGTTCGTCCAGCGGGGCGTCCACACCGACGCTGTCGACGAGGCGCTTGGTCCGGCGAAGGACCATCCGCGCGAGATAGCCCGTCCCGACGTTCGAGGGGACGATGCCGTCGCCGAGCATATACGCGAGCGTTCGGGAGTGGTCGGCGATGGCGTAAATCTCCTCCAGCGGCGCGACGAGGTCGCGAAGCTCCGCGACGTCGACACCCACCTGTTCGGCGATGGTGTCCCGTTCGGATTCGATGTCCTCGGCCTCGTCGATGTCCATCCGGCCTGCGAGCTTGGCGGCGTTGTGGACGATGGCGGCCTCCTCGTCGGTAAGTTCGATGCCGGCGTTGTCCTTGAGGAAGGCTATCATCTCGGGGTAGACCGCCTCGTACACCGTCGGCGTGCCCTGGGAGACCCAGGTCCACCGCTCCAGTCCGTAGCCGGTGTCGACGACGTAGGTGTCCATCTCCGAGTAGCGGTTCCCGTCTTTCATCTCGTACTCGCCGTCGGGGTCCTGCTCTAGGGACATGAACACGAGCGTCGCCAGTTCGGCGCCCTGGTAGATGACCTCGAAGGCCGGGCCGGCGTTGCCGCCGCCGACCCACGGGTCCTCGATGAGGGTGAGCTCGTCGACGTCGGCGCCCAGCTCCTCGAACAGCTCGACGCAGTACTCGACGGTCTCTTCTTTCCAGTACACCTCGCCCTCGTAGGCGTACTCCTCGGGGTCCTCGATGTCCTCCTTGGCGTTGAACGCGTGGTGGGCCATCATCTCGAAGGCCATCGTGTGCCGGCCGGTCTTGCCGACGTTGTCGATGTCCTGCATCCGGATGCAGGGCTGGCTGATACAGAGCGGGTTGGCCGGCGGCGGCGTCGTCCCGCTCGTGACCAGCGGCTGGAAGTCGTAGATAGACGCCTGTGTCAGCAAGACGTCGTCGCGCCAGCGGTTGGCCGCGACCGGGTACGGGTCGATGCGGTCGTGGCCGCGCTCCTCGAAGAAGGAGAGAAACGCCTCCCGCATCTCCCCGAGGGCGTACTCCTCGTCGAACCCGGGGTTGTCGATGAAGTCGTACTCGGCACAGGGGGGCTCGCCACAGGTGTCGCGGTCGGCCCGCGACCAGAACATATCGCCACACTCGGCACACTCCTGACGGTGAAAGCCCGCCTCGTCGAAGTACTCGAGTTGGTAGGCCTCGTCGAGGTCGCTCATTGGCGTAGTGTTGGCCCAGCAGCGGGTAAAACAGTTCCGAAGGGGTCAGCAGGTGACGACAGCGACCGCGGAGACGGGCAGAGTTGACTACAGCCGCACTGCGGAGGTGCCCGAGATGGTCTTGGGCACGAGTATCTCCTCCGTCGTCTGCGAGCCCGACGCGGTCGTGATTCGGATCGTGGCGCTCTCGGCTTCCCCTATCTCGTTGCCGAACGGGGTGCTGCCGTCGTTTAGGTCCCCGCCGTCGTCCGACCCGAGGTCCAGATTTATCTTCAGCCGGTCCTCCTGGTCGTTCAACACCGGTATAGAGTCGTCTTCGTCCTGCACGGGTTCGATACTGAATCGGCCGTCCGGGTTCCCGTCGGCGCCGCCATCCGCGAGCTGGTAGAACGACCCCGTCGGTCCGACCCACTCGATAGTCGTGGTCCCCAGGTCGATGTTACTCGAACCCGGTCCCTTCTTGACGACGAGGCTCACGACGCCGACGCCGTCGTCGCCGAGAGACGTCCCCGTCGCACTGACGATCTGGAGCCGGTTCGACGTGGCGTCGCTCGCTCCCTGGCCCGTCGCCTCGCTGGAACTCTGCAGGAACCCCGCCGTGTTGATGAGTACGCCCGCAGCGATGGCAGCGACGAGCACCATCGCGATGAACACGATGAGAGTGCCGATACCCACCTGCCCGCGGTCATCGGTTGCCTGGTAATTCAAGCCGTACATTTCACTTACTGATAGCTAGATAATTACACCGATATAAACTTGCGTGAGCAATTATCGGCGGTGAAAACGACTCTTAGGGGGCTACTGCGCCCTACTCGGGGTTCGCCAGCGAGGCCAGCATCGCTTCCAGTTGCACGCGCTCGTTTGCCCCCTGCGTGATGCGATAGTCGGTCTCGCCGACACGCTCGAGGATTCGGACCGCCGCCCGGTCGTCGACATCGAACTCCCAGATGGAGCGGTGCAGCTGGTCGATGATGTCGCCGCCGGCGATGCCCTCCTCGGTCAGCAGGCGGTCCAGGGTGGCGCGGGCGGCGGTGAAGTCCCCGTCCAGCGCCGACTGGACCATCCCGTGTATCTCCTCGGGCCGCGCGGTCGAGGTGATGGCGTACACCGCCGACTCGTCGACCACGTCGCCGCTGACCGAGGCCGCCTGCAGCCCGTTGATGGCCTTTCGCATGTCGCCCCCGGCGGCGTACACCAGCGCGTCCAGCCCGTCGTCGGTCAGCTCGATGTCCTCCTCGCCCGCGATGTGGCGCATCTCCGTTTCGATGGCCTCGTCGCCGAGCGGCGAGAAGCGAAAGACCGAACACCGTGACTGGATGGGGTCGATAATCTGGCTGGAGTAGTTACACGAGAGGATAAAACGGACGTTGTTCGAGAACTGCTCCATCGTCCGGCGCAGTGCCGACTGCGCGTCGCTCGTGAGGGCGTCCGCCTCGTCGAGGAAGATGATGCGGTACTCGTGGCCGCCGAAGCTGGTCCGCGCGAAGTTCTTGATGCGGTCCCGGACCACGTCGATACCCCGCTCGTCGGAGGCGTTCAGTTCGAGGAAGTTCTCGCGCCAGTCCTCGCCGTACAGCTCGCGGGCGATAGCCGAGGCGCAGGTGGTCTTGCCGGTCCCGGCCGGCCCGCTGAACAGAAAGTGACTCAGGTCGTTACGCGAGACGTAGCTCTGGAGCCGCCCGACGATGTCCTCGTGACCCCTCACGTCGGCGAGCGACTGTGGGCGGTACTTCTCTATCCACACTTCCTCCCGTCCCGCCCGCGACGCGTCGTCGGCCTCACTCATACGTCAGGGGTGGCGTGGGCCAGGCATAAACGAACCGTTCGGTCTCCGCCCGGAGCCGGCCACCCGGGCAGCTACTCGAGCAGGAGCCGCGTCGGGTCTGCCAGGTACGCTTTCAGGGTGTTGATAAAGCGCGCGGCGTCGGCCCCGTCGAGGACCCGGTGGTCGATAGCCAGCGAGAGCGTCAGAGTGGGTTCGGCAGTGACCTCGCCGTCCGCAGCGACCGGCCGCTCTCTCAGCGCCCCCACGCTCAGCGTGGCCGTCTCTGGCACGTTGACGATGGGGTCGGCGTACTCCCCGCCGATGGCGCCGAAGTTCGTGACGGTGAAGACGCCCCCCTGTCGCTCCGCCTGGTCGATGTCGCGGCTGCGAGCCCGCTCGACGAGGTTGTCGACCTCACCGGCGAGTTCCAGCAGCCCCTTCTCGTCGACGGCCTCGACGACGGGGACGACGAGCCCGTGGTCGGTCGCCGTCGCCACGCCGAGGTCGCGGTCGCTCCGGTAGCGTATCTCCTCGCGCTCGGTGTCGAGCTGGGTCGCCAGTCTCGGGTGGTCGTCCAGCGCGGCGGCGACGCATTTCAGCAGGAGCGGCGTGTAGGTGAGGTCGACGCCCCGCTCCTCGGCGAGCGGCTCGAGGCGCTCGCGGGCCGCGACCAGTTCCGGTACCGCGACGATATCGTGATGGGTCGCGTGGGGGACCTCCCGGCGCGAACGGGCCATCCGCTCGCCGATGGTCCGACGGTCGCCACGGTACGGCTCCCGGCGGTCGTCGGTGGTCACAGGCCCGACGGCCGATTCGTCTGTGTCGCCCCGAGTATCGACGACAACGGTCGGACGGTCGCCGTCCGTATCGCTGTTCTCGTCGTCGTCCACCTTCGAAATGACTGATGTGGGGCTGTCCTCGCCATCGTCGTCCACCTTCGAGACCACCGAGGTTGGGCTGTCCCCGTCATCGTCGTCCACCTTCGAGACCACCGAGGTTGGGCCATCGTCGGTGTCGGCGGCGGCCGCTTCCACGTCCGCCTCGGTGATTCGCCCGCTCGGTCCCGACCCCTCGATAGCCGAGATGTCGACGCCCCGTTCGCGGGCGAGCCGCCGGACGCTCGGCGGGGCGAACACGCGACCTCCGGTGTCGCCCCCGGTCGCCGGCTCTCCGTCACTCTCGTCGCTCTCGGCTCCTGACACCGCGCCCGTCTCGATGGTGGCCACCACCTCGCCGGTGGCGACGGTGTCGCCCACGTCGGCGTGTCGCGCCCGGACGACGCCGGCGACCGGCGACGGCACGTCGACGGCGGCCTTGTCGGTCTCGACTTCGGCGAGCACCTGGTCTTCGGTGACGTCGTCGCCGGCTGCGACGTGCCAGGCCAACACCTCGCCTTCGGCGACCCCTTCGCCCAGGTCGGGCAGCTCGAACTCGAACATAGCTAGCCCTCTCCCGCGTCGGTGATACCGTCTTTGATGCGGGCAGTGCTGTTCGGCCCGCTTTACGCGACGCACCCGGCCGGTTGGGGGGGTCGCTCCCGCCTGCAAATACGCTACCCGGACTCGCTGTCGCTTGCACGGGACCGGGGGCTGGCGTTGCCGGCCGCTCAGTCGCCCGCCTGCGCTCGTTTCCGGGCTGTCTCGACCGTCTCTCCGTCCCTGAGAACACTCTCCACGAAGAGTTCCCCTGCACGGTACGAGGACCGAACCATCGGCCCCGAGGCGCAGTAGCGGAAGTCGAACTCCGCCTCGGCCACCCGCTGCCAGGTGTCGAAGACATCGGGATGGACGTACTCCGACACTTCGAGATGCGAGCGGGAGGGCTGGAGGTACTGGCCGAAGGTGACGATGTCGGTCCCGACCTGTCGGAGGTCGGAAAGAGTCTGGTACACCTCGTGGGCGTACTCGCCGACGCCCAGCATCAGGCTGGTCTTCGTGAAGACGTCGCTCTCGCGGCTCGCCTGCCGGAGCACCGACAGCGACTGCTCGTAGCCCGCTCGGCGGTCACGCACGGGCCACTGGAGCCGGTCGACGGT
>JBEQBH010000090.1:0-5242 GCA_041639955.1 Halobacteriales archaeon
GGCGCGCAGGCACGGCTACTCGTCGTGAGTACGACCGAAGGCGACGACGTGGTGCGCAAACACCCGCTGCTGTTCGAGGCCTGTGACGCCGCGGTCGTCAACAAGGCCGACCTCGCGGACGCCGTGGACGCCGACCTCGACCGGATGGCGGCCGACGTCGAGGAGGTGGTTCCCGGGATGGACGTGTTCCGGACGAACGCCCGGGACGACGAGGGGGTCGACGACCTCGCGGCGTTCCTGGCCGGCGTCCGGACCGGGGGACACGGGCACCACGAGCACGCTCACCACGGCTGACGATGGCAGACAGCTGTCGGGCGACGGTCCGCGTCTCCGGGACCGTCCAGGGGGTCGGCTTTCGGCCGTTCGTCTACCGCACCGCCGTCGAGGCCGGCGTGACGGGTCACGTCCGCAACGCGGGCGGGACCGTCGAGGCCGCCTTCGAGGGGTCCCGGGACGCGGTCGAGGGCGTTATTGCGGCCGTTCAGACCGACTCGCCGCCGCTCGCAAGCGTCGAGACGGTGGCGGTCGACTGGGGCGAGCCACGCGGGGCCGACACGTTCGAGATTCGCGACTCGGACGCCGACGCCGGCGGCGCGGTCGACGTTCCCGTCCCGCCGGACACGGGAGTCTGTTCGGCGTGTCTCGACGACGTTCGGGACCCGGAGTCGCCGTATCACGGCTACTGGGCGACGGCCTGTGTCGACTGCGGCCCGCGGTTTACCGCCGTCCGGGACCTCCCCTACGACCGGAGCCGCACCTCGATGGCCGAGTTCCCCCTGTGTGAGGCGTGTCGCGACCGTTACGAGGCGCCGACGGACCGGCGCTATCACGCACAGACGACCGCCTGTCCGGACTGTGGTCCCACTCTCAGGTACGAAGTCGACGGCGACGCCGTGACGACTGGACGCGAGGCGCTCCGGCGTGCCGGGGCGCAACTGGCGGACGGGGCGATTGTCGCCGTCAAAGGCATCGGCGGGTTCCACCTCGTCTGTGACGGGACCGACCCGGAGGTCGTCGCGTCGCTCCGGGAGCGCACCGGACGGCCGGCCAAACCGTTCGCGTGTATGGCGCCGTCGCTCGACAGCCTCCGTGCGTTCGCCCGGGTCGACGACGCCGAAGCCGACGCGCTCACGGACATCCGCCGGCCCGTCGTCCTCGTCGGGAAAGCCGCCGAGGCGCCGTGGCTCGACGCGGTCGCTCCGGGACTGGACACGCTCGGCGTGATGTTGCCCTACGCCGGGCTCCACCACCTCCTCTTTGACCACGTCTCCGTGCCGCTCGTGATGACGAGCGCGAACCGTCCCGGGGAGCCGATGTGTACGACGGCCGACGCGGTGTGGACGCGACTCGACGGGGTAATCGACGGCGTGTTGGGTCACGACCGCGAGATAGTTGCCCGGTGTGACGACAGCGTGGTCAGAGTCGTCGACGGGGACCGGCGGTTCGTCCGCCGTTCGCGCGGCTGGACGCCAGCGACCCTGCCGAACCCGGCGGCGGACGACGATGTCACGCCCGTGCTGGCGCTGGGGCCCGAGCGGGACGCGACGGTCGCACTCGCGACGGGCGACGGCGTACTCCTCTCCCAGCATCTCGGCGACGTCGACGGCCCGGCCGCCCGCTCGTTTCACCGCGACGCGGTCGAACACCTGTGTCGCCTGACCGACATCGAGCCACGCACAGTCGCCTGCGACCGGCACCCGGAGTTCCTGACGACCGACGAGGCCGGCAGGTACGTGGCCGACGGACTGGACGGTCCGGTCGCCGTCCAACACCATCACGCCCACGCGGCCGGCCTGTGTGCCGAACACGGTGTCGAGCGGGCCGTCGTCGTGACGGCCGACGGGACCGGGTACGGCCCGGACGGGACAGTCTGGGGCGGCGAGGTCCTGGATACGCGCTACTCGGAGTTCGCGCGGGTCGGCGGACTGGGGCCGTTCTCGCTCCCCGGCGGGGACGCGGCCATCGAGTACCCGGCACGGGTGCTTGCCGGCCTGCTCGACACCCCAGAACTCGTCGACGACCGGCTCGTCGAGACCGGTGCCGTCGACTCGCGAGCGGAGGCAGAGATAGTCCGCCAGCAGGCCGAGGCGGGGTTCAACGCGCCCGCGTCGACGAGTGCGGGTCGGGTGCTCGACGCGGTGAGCTCGCTCGTCGGGGCCTGTGACAGGCGGACCTACGAGGGCGAACCCGCCCAGCGCCTCGAAGCGCTCGCCGCAGACGGGACTGTCCAGCCCATAGACATCCCGTATAGAACCAGCGACGGTCGCCGCGTCGTCGATACGGGGGCCCTCGTCTCGACGCTCGCCGGGATGCTGTCCGACCGGTCGGCGGCCGACGTGGCAGCGACGGCACAGGCCGCGCTGGCTCGTGGTCTCGGGACCCTCGCGGTTTCGGCCGCGAACGACCGGGACCTGGGGACTGTCGGATTCACCGGCGGCGTCGCGTACAACGACGCCGTCACGCGCCACCTGCGCGAACTCGTCGTGGACGCGGGACTCTCGTTTCTCACACCCGATGCCGTCCCGCCCGGCGACGGGGGCATCGCGTACGGACAGGCTGTCGTCGCCGCGGCACGGTCCTCCCGATAGGCTCAGCTGTCGGCTGCCGACTCCGCCTCGCCGTCGACGGTCAGCGGCCCGTCGCCGGGGGTACGCTCCCGAAGGAGCGAACGCAACGCGAGCGTGGCGATACTCTCGGCGCTGTCTGTCGTCCGACCGAGCGCATCCAGCGCGGTGGTGAGCCGATACGGGGCGCCGTCCGTCTCGAACAGCTGCCGGTCCAGCGCGTCGAGGTCCGCCCGGAGCCGATCACAGTCGCCGATGACCGCCTGAACCGTCGCGGCATCGGCGCCGTCGACGATGCCGCCGACCGCCTCGCGGACGGCGGTCCGGGTCCGGTCGGCCAGCCCGTCGAACGCCTCGGCGAGTTCCCCCTCGACGGGTGTCTCCAGGCGGTTCGAGACGACGGCGATTCGCTGGGCGTGGTCGGCGACCCGCTCGAGTTCGCGGGCAGTGACCCAGTGGACGAACAGGTCCGGCTGGGTCAGCCCCAGCTCGTCCATCACCGACAGGGAATCGAGTCCCTGCTGGAAGTACCGGTCGACCATCGAGTACAGCCGGTCGGCCTGGTTGTCGCGCGCGTCGGGGTCCTCGACGGTCGTCGGGCCGGTCACGGCGGCCGTCGCGTCCCGGTGAGTCGACAGCGCGGTGAACTGCAGCTGGCGGACCGACTGCGGGATAGAGACCTCCTCCGCGTCGAGCAGCGAGCGGACCCGCATCCGCTCGGGGTCGGACTCGGTGACGGTGACCCCGGTCAGGTCGCGGGTGATGCGCTCGACTTTCCGGCGCTGGTCGTCGGTGAACGCCGCTTTGGCGGACAGTTCGACCGAGTCGATGCCGGCGGCGTAGGCGGCCCGGAGCGTGTGGGCCAGACACCCGGGGTCGGTGTCACCGACGGACAGCGACAGCGGTGTGGTGCTCTCGCCGCTCTCGGGCCCGGTCTGGACGACAAGCGTCCCGTCGATGTGGGTGTGCAGGGCGACGGCCGCGCCGGGTTCGATGTCGGCCCTGTCGGCCCACTCCTTGGGCAGGGAGACGGTGTAGGTGCCGCCGCCGACCTGCTGAATCTTGCGGGTCTCCATCGCTCACCCGAACTTCCCGGTGATGTAGTCCTCGACGCGCTGGCTCTCGGGGTTCTCGAAGATTTTGTCGGTGTCGTCGAACTCCACCAGCTCCCCGCCCGTGAGGAAGACGGCGGTCTGGTCGGAGATGCGGGCGGCCTGTTGCATGTTGTGGGTGACGATGACGACCGTGTACTCCTCCGAGAGGGTCTCGACGAGGTCCTCTATCTTCGAGGTGGCGATGGGGTCAAGCGCCGAGGCCGGTTCATCCATCAGGATGACTTCGGGGTCGACGGCCAGACAGCGGGCGATACAGAGCCGCTGTTGCTGGCCGCCCGACAGCCCCAGGGCGTTGTCGTCCAGTCGGTTTTCTACCTCGTCCCACAGCGCCGCCTGCTTCAGACAGCGCTCGACGAGTTCGGCCTCCTGCTCGGTGTCGTCCCGGCCGAACAGTCGCGCGAGCAGCCCCTTCTCGATGTCGCCGTGTTTCCGCGGGCCGTAGGAGATGTTCTCCCGGATGGACTTGGGGAAGGGGTTGGGCGACTGGAACACCATCCCGATGCGTTTGCGCAGCTCGACGAGGTTGGCGTTGGCGTCGTATATCTCGGTCCCCTCCAGTTCGACGGAGCCGTCGATGCGGGCCGACTTGATGCGGTCGTTCATGCGGTTGAGACACCGCAGGAACGTCGACTTCCCACAGCCGGAGGGTCCGATGAGGGCGGTGACGCTGTTTTCGGGGATGTCCATCGAGACGCCCTTCAGCGCGTGGTCGTCGCCGTACCAGACATCGAGGTCGCTCACGGAGAGCTTCGTCTCGCCGTCGAAGCGATAGTCAGTCCACTCCTCGCGGACCTCCTCCTCGCTCTCACCGCTGGTCGTGACGCTGCCGGCGTCGATGTCGACGCCGCCCGCGGCGGTCTGTTCCTCCTGGTCGTCGTCGTTGATTGCGTTACTCATAGTTCAGCTTCCTCCGGAAGTAGGTTCGCGCGGTGATACCGACGGCATAGAAGGTCAGTACGACGGCAAGCAGGATGAACGCCGTCGCCCACCCCATCGAGGGGGAGCCGCTGACACCGGCCGCGATGACCGCCCACACCTGCGTGGGCAGCGACGCCGACGCCGACAGCAGCGCCTCGTTGGCGACGAATGGGGGCGTGGTGGTGAACTGGAACCCGTTCAGCACCTCGACGGCCGCCGTCGAGTTCAGCGTGGAACCGAGCACCAGAATCAGCGGGGCCGTCTCGCCGGCGATGCGACCGACGCCGAGGATGACCCCGGTGATGACGCCGGGCATCGCCGCCGGCAGGACGACGCTTCGAATCGTCTCCCACTGGCTGACACCCAGCGCGGCGCTGGCGTCGCGGTACTCGTCGGGGACGGACTTGATAGCCTCCCGCGAGGTGATAAGCACCAGCGGCAAGAGCATAAAGCCCAACACGAGCATCCCCGCAAGCAGCGACTCGTCGCCGCCGATGCGGGGGATGAGGAAGGTCGCGCCGAACAGGCCGAAGACGATACTCGGCGTGGACCAGAGCGCGTTGGTCGCCACCTCGACGACCGCCGTCAGGCGGCCCTGTTCGGCGTACTCGGTGAGGAAGACGGCCGCGCCGACGCCCAGCGGCA
>JBEQBH010000091.1:0-5240 GCA_041639955.1 Halobacteriales archaeon
TCGCATCGTCGCGCTCGACCGAGATAGAGAGCCCGTCGAGCGAGACCACCCAGTGGTCCGGGTTCGTCTGGAACGGGGCGATGGGGGCGACCACGCCGACCGAGTCGGCCGGCGCGAGCACCGGTCCACCGATGCGGCGCGCGTAGCCCGGCGACCCCGACGGCGTCGCCAGTGCCACCCCGTCGGCACGGAACTGTCCGACAGTGTCCGTGGTCGTCTCGACGGCGTACTCGGAGATGCGGGCGGCCTCCACGGTGACGGCCGTCACGTCGAAGACCGCCGTGCCGGCGTCGACACCGGCCACGGACACGTCGAAGAGCGGGTGCTGTTCGGTGTCTGCCTCGTCGAGCCCCGCGACGGCGGCCGGGACCGACTCGCGGGCCACGGAGCGGACGCCCCGGCCGGCGGCGACCGGTAGTACCAGCGGGTCGGCGTCAGCGGCCGCGACGGCTCGCACCGCCGGCCGGCCGACGGCGACGACCCGCTCCGCTGTCGGAACACTGTCGACGGTGCCCGTCGTGACGGCGACGCCCGCCTCGCGGAGCCGGTCGGCCACAGCCGGGTCGCCGACCACGCCCACGGGGCTGTCACTCATTGGCTGAGGCTCCCCGCCGGTCGGAGAAAAAGTTGCCGCACTCGCACGGGCAAATTCCGGTTGGACAACAGGAGTAGCGAACCCGGTGGGTCCCTCAAAAGTGCAGGCCGCCGGCTGTTCGAGAGCGACACGCCGGCGGCAAAACTGACTGTCCTAGCGCTGCAGCCGTCGTTTGGCGTACTTCGCGAGCAGCGAGAGGTCGGAGAGGTGGGTAAGATCCAAGATTGCGCGCCGGTCGCCCCGGTTTATCTGTTCGAGCGTGTCGCTGTCGGTCGCTCTGAGGTCGTCCATCAGCTCGTCGTACCGCTCGTTGGGGGCGAGATACAGCAGCTCTGTCATCATCAGCCGGGCGTTGTGTTTCGGGGCCACGTCGCGGTGCCAGAGCTGGTCGTACACGGAGAGGGTGTCGGCGTCGGTCTGGGGCTCGTCGGGGGTCAGCGCCGCGTCCACGGTGGCGGCGGCGGCGCGGGCCGACTTCATTCCCTTGTGGATACCCTCACCCCACAGCGGGTCGATGGTGGGGACGGTGTCGCCGATGGCCATGAAGCGGTCCGTGCTCATCGACTTGGGCGGCTGGATGTGAGCCGACCCACGGTGGGCCTGGGTCCCCTCGATTCGCTCGGCGTCGGCAAAGCGGGGGTCCGAATCGAGCCAGTATTCAAGGTAGTCGTCGATACCCATCCCCTCCTTGGCGTACTTGTGGTGGGAGCCGTTCTGGATGTAACACAGGCCGACTTTCGCCGTGTCCTCGCCGGTGTGGAATATCCAGGAGTACCCCCCGGGCGCGAGGTCGTGGTCCAGGCGGAGCATCATCGAGTCCCGCAGGTCGGCGTAGCCGTCGTGGTTCACCGCGACGTTCTCGAACTCGTACTCGATGCCGATGGCCTGGTGTTCCCGCTCCAGGTTACAGACATCGAGTTCCTTCGCCAGCGGCGCGGCGGGGCCGGTCGCGTCGATGACGATGTCGGCGTACACCTCCTTGTCCCCGTCGTAGCGGACGCCGGCTATCTCGCCGTCCTCCATGATGGGCGCCGACACCCGCGAGTCGAAGCGATAGGTCGCGCCCTTCTCGCGGCTGTCCTCGACGAGGAACTGTTTGAACTCGGCGAACTCAAGGACTGCGCCGGTCTGGGTGCGGGTGTAGTGGTCGTTGGGCGACTCCAGGACGACCTTGTCGGTGTACTGCATCACGACCTCGTCGGGGATGGCGAAGGCGGTCATCGCCGACGGGAAGGTGCCGGCGGTGGACTTGTTGCTCTGACGCGGGAACCCCTCTTCGGGCTCGGTTTCGAGGACCAGCACGTCGTAGTTCCGCTCGGCCAGGTCACGAGCACACTGGCCGCCGGCGGGACCAGCCCCGGCGATTACCACGTCAAAGCGGTCACGCATTACTCATGGGTTTGCCGTATGCGTAATCAGTCTTGCTTTCTCGGCTCCCGGCTCCGCCTCTCGAAAGGGTAAAGAAGCCGCCAGTCACAGCAGTGTCCATACCGGGACACGACAGATGGTTCTCAAAACAGGCGCAGCCGCGCTCGCGGAGAGACGCAGGCTGCCGACGGCGCTCCGGTCGGTGCTCGGGTACTACGCCGACACGGGCGTGTTCGACTACAGCAGCCTCTCGCTGAAATCCGAGATAGACAGGCGGACCGAGCGGATGCTCGACGACGTCTACGACCGCATCGAGGCCGCCCTGACCGAGGAGTTTGGCCGCCCCGTCGAGTTCAGCTACGATACGAAGCTCGTCCTGCCCGCGCGGCTGACACTGGGCTACGTGTACCGCGCGGCCCGACAGGACGCCGACGCCGATCCGGTCGGCGACGACATCGCCGACGGAGTGCCGCCGGTCGAGGACGCTGCCCTCGACGGCGAGTCGCCGACGCTGTCCCCCCGCGAGCGGGTCGTCCGCGCGGAGCAGATGACCCGGCTCGCAATCGAGGCGCTGGTCGACGGCGACATGCGCGACGCCATCAACGACGCCGAGTTCGAGGACTTCGAGGTAGAGTTCGGCGAGGGCGGAAGTGAGGCCGACCGGCGCCGGGTCGCCGAGGTCGCACAGGAGACGCTCCAGTCCCACCTGGACGGGCTGCTCGCCGACCTCCCAGAGTCGGTCGGGGAGGCCTACCAGTGGGCGGTCGACTACAGCGAGGCCCACCAGGACCGCGACGACTACTTCCGGGGGTTGATGGAACGGGCCGAATCGGGCGAGGAAGACGCCGTCGACACCGTCCGCGCGGAGTACAAGTTCGCCGACTACGACGAGCCGCCGGCGACGCTGTCGGCCGACGAGCAGGCGCTACCCTACAGCAAGACCCAGTACGCCCGCGTGGGCGTCATCTACGACGGCATGCTCGACCTCTATCGGCTGGCCGGGCTGGACATCGACGACGACTTCGCGAAGGCCATCGTGCTCGCCATCATCGGCGCACAGGTCTGGTTAGACGACGTGGACGACTACGCTACGGACCGGGCCGAGGGACAGCTTACCCCCGTGACGGCCGAGTACCTGCTCCGACCGGACGACCGGGCGGCCTACAGCCACGTCGTCGACATCACCGAACAGTATCTGGACCTCGCCAAGGAGTACGCCACGGCCGCGGACTCGCCGCTGACCGGTGTCGCCGTCGAGTACATCTACCGGTCGGGCGAGCCCGACGTGTTACCCGGACATCGCTGATTCTACGGGCACTGTCGAAGCGGTCCACACACTGCCGAGCCGCTGTCCCGGGCCACTTGATTGGGTGGCTGGTCTCGCGGCGTCTCAGTCGACGATGAACGCCGAGGCGATATCCAGCACGTCGGACCGGGACAGTGGCTCGTCGAAGGCCTCGGGAAACGGGACCTGTTGGTCAAGCGTCCGGAGGAAGGCGGCGTGGCGCGCCTCGACGCTGTGGATGCCAAGCGCCGGCGGGACCAGCGACGCGTCCTCGATGTAGGGCGCGGCTCCGGCGTACGCGGCGACGCCCGTGTCCTCAAGCTGGACGGCCGTCGCGATGAACTCCGCGGGCTCCTCAACGGCGGAGCCGAAGTCGAACTCCGGTTCGTCGACGGGGTCGCCGTCGAGGTCCTCGATGACCGACGCGAGCGTCTCCGCGTGGGTCCGCTCGTGGTCCCGTATCGTTTCGAGGTTCTCGTAGGCGCTGTCGGTTATCGGGTCACCGAACTCCGCGAGCGGGCCGTCGTCGACGAGGTCGTCCTCGCTGATGTTGCCGAGCGCGTGCTCGTAGAACGCCGCTTCGAGGTACTCGAGCGTCAGCGCGTAGTTGAGGACGGCGACGTCGTCCTCGAACTCGCTCTCGGGCGCGTCCGGGGGGCCGTCGTCCGTCTCTTCCCCGTCGCTCTCCGTGTTGTGCTCGTCTGCGACGGCTGGCGTGGCGAAGGCGCCACCGAGGGCGACGCCGCCGAGTGCCCCGGCGGTTCCGGCCAGAAACCGTCGTCGTGAGTCGTCCGTGTCGGAATCTACGTTGGTATTTTCGCTTGTCACGGACACACTTTATGTTAGTTTAGTAATAGTTATGCGCCGGCAGATTCAGGTTCAGTCGACAGTCCGAGGAACGGCTTTCGGTAAGCAGGAGTCGCGAAAACCACCGTATCAGCCTCCGAGGAGCGCCTAGACGGTAAGTCTGTGGTAAATCGGGTAAGCCGCCTCTCACTCGGCCTCAAGTGGCTGGACCGCCGCCTCGCGCTCTACGACCTCACGGTCGGGCAAATCCGTATCCGGTCGCCGCCCAAGCGTGAGCAGGCGTTCGGTCAGGGTCAGCTCCTCCGGGCTCGGGCTCGGCTTCTGGATTGGCTCGTACTCGACGGCCACGCCCTCGGGCGCCGGGGCGATGCGGACGGCACAGAGCTGATACGAGGGGTAGAACACCGGCGGGAGCAGGCCGACAACGCCGTCGCGACGGTGGAGACGCTTGAGCCACGTTCCGGTGTTGACGATGACCCCCCCGTCGACGGTCCGCATCGTCGGGCGGTGGGTATGGCCGTAGCAATAGACGGACGCCCGTGACTCCTCGGCGAATATCTCCTCGGCGGCCGCCACGTAGGGCGACTCGGCGTCGACGGTGAGCCCGGTCTCGAAGATACCGAACCGGTTTATCGTCTGTCGGACGTCGCGCCGGAGGAAGTACAACGGGATGCCCACGAGCAACAGGAGCCCGGTGATGGCGACGTTTATCGCAAGCAAGGTCCAGACGGCGGTGCCGGCGGGGCCGAACTGACCGAGGAACGCGGTGGTGGCGTCGACCGGCATCGACCAGACGCCCAGAACGTCGAGGCCGGCCACGACCGCGAGGACGGCACTGACGTTGAACAGCAACAGGAAGGGAAGTAGGGCGTACCGGATCAGGGGGTTCATCTCCCGGTAGAAGTACTTCGAGAGCAGCCACACCGGCATCCGCTCGGTCGGCGTCACCGCCTGAACGTCTTTCAGCCAGTTGTACCGGCCCCTATCCGAGAGCTGACCGGCCCGGCTGGTGACCAGCGTGTTGTAGTAGTACCCGAGCGGCGTCGCGTTGGGGTCGCCCCAGGCCTCGATTCGGTTGTTGGGGTCGTGCTGGTGGCCGTGTTCGAAGTGGACGACCTGGTCGCCCACGGCGCGCCTGAGCGACTGCCCCTGCACGAGGTCGACGTTGTACTCGGCGAACCGCTC
>JBEQBH010000092.1:0-5240 GCA_041639955.1 Halobacteriales archaeon
TCGTCGACCGGGAGGTCCCGTTCGGGCGCCCAGCCGGCCGCGTCGAACGAGCGGCGGAACTTCGCGACGGTTTCGGGCATCGGCTGGACGTCGGCGGCGACGACGACCGGCCGACCCCGCTCGATTATCCACTCGATGACGTCGGCCTGGTCGCTGGTCCGTGAGGAGTAGACGTCCAACACCTCGCCGTCCAGACCGACGATAGCGACCGCCGTGGTCGTCCCGGGGTCGACGCCGACGACGACGTGGTCCCGGCGTTTCGCCAGCGGGCGGAACTCGATGCCGTCACGGCGCACGCGCTCGATTTCGACGCGGGTGTCGCCCGACCGGTGGGTGGAGACCGGGATGTCCTGTGGCCGCGCGTTCACGCGGAAGACGGCGTTGGAGAACCCGCCGTATTTCTCTGTCACATCCCGTTCGTACTCCAGGCCGGCGGCGTCGAGTTCCGACTCAACCTCCCGGGCCTGTGTCTTGACCGCGCCGTGGATGCGACGCGTGTAGCGGTCCTCGGACCACCCGCCCTTGCCGGTCGAGCGACCGCGGGCGACCTTGACTTCTGTCGTGTCGGTGAAGGCCGAGACCTCTTGGCCCACGTTGGCGGCGGCGAGCCTGGCGGCGGCTTCGGCCTCCTGCATCGGCTCCTTGCCGTAGGGGACGCCGTGGCGCTTGGCAACCCGTGAGAGCGGTTCCGGCCGCTCGTCGCCGGTCACCTGGACGAGTTTCGTCTCGTCGGGCAGCGACCCCAGGAAGTGGACCAGCTGGTCCTTGTCGGCGGCCAGCTCGTACATGTTGTCCGTCGCCACGATGGCGGGCTCCTCGCTCTCGATGCGCCGCCTGAGTTTCCGCCGCGAGACGACGTCCCGCCCGAGCTCGTCGCCGTCGAAGGTCACCAGCGCGTAGGATGGGGCGTCACCGCGAACGTCACCGCTCTGGATGTCTACCCCGAAGATGACGGCGTCGAGCGCTGCCGTGCGATTCACAGGGGCGGCTAGGGGGTGCGTGCTAATAAATGTCGTTCCGCGCCTAGCAGTCGTATCTACCTAAGCAGCCATTAGTACTGAGAGCCAGAAAGCCCCGCCCATGCCGGCTGGTCAGCTGGCTCTGGGCGGGGCTTTCTGGCTGTTCACAACGGCCCAGTAGCGGGTTCAACTCAGAGAGGGTGAGTAAACGAAGCCGGATTACCGAACCGGGTTCTCGGGCCCGCGGCCGAGGAACTCGGAGAGGAACGCGTGGACGGTCCGGGCGTCGTAGCTGTCCATGTACAGCCGGTTGCGCCACGCCGTCAGGACGTAGTCCGACTCGGCGCTCTCGTTGGGGTTTGGAGCGACGACGACGCTGCGCCATCTGCCGGTGTGGGTGTCGGCGAACTCCTGGAGGCTGGTGCGGGCGGACTCGTTCATCGCGCTCTCGTCGTAGTAGATGACGACCGCACCGTGTTCCAGTGCGTGGACCACGTTCCCTGCGGTCCGGGGCTGCTCGTAGAAGCCGCCCTCGGTGGCCGTGCCGTAGTGCGGGCCGGACAGCGGCGGCGACTGCGTGTAGTTGACGTCCTGGCCCGACGGGACGTGCTGGCGGCCCTCGCTGGAGACCGTCTCGACCGCCGATAGGCGAGCGCTATCGCCGCTATCGTCGAGCGCCGCGGCTTCGATACCGTCGGCGTTCCCGCCGCCGGAGAGAAACGAAACGTAAAACACCGCGCCGATAGCGATGGCGACGCCGATGCCTATCGCCAGCGCCATCAGCGGGATACCGCCGTCGTCCTCACTCGCGCGGCTATCTACCCGCCGCTGGTCGATGGCACCGAGCTCCCCCTCGTGGGTCTCGGCGAGATGGTCCAGATACGCGTCTTCGCCGTCGAACGACGCCCCACAGTACTCACAGTCAACCATTGGCGCTACCGTATGCAGTGGGGAGATTTGAACGTACTGCTGTCTAGAACTCCGCCGTATCGACGAGGTCGGCGAAGGCGGCCCGCTCGCGCTCGTCACCCGTTTCCTGGTCGGTGTCGTCCCGCACCCGCCGTTTCAGCGTTCGGAGCGCCGCGTGGTCGACACCTGCCAGTTCCGCTGCCACGGCCCGGGGGTCGTCGGTGACCCGCGAGACCAGCCCCATCCGGAGGGCCGCCTCGGCATCGACGGTCCGGCCCGACAGCGCCAGGTCCATCGCCTCGCCCTCGCCGACGACGCGGGAGAGCCGCGTCGTACCGCCCCACGCACCGAAGAGCCCGAGTTTCACGCCGGTCTCGGCGAACGTCGCCTCGGAGGTGGCCACACGGAGGTCACAGGCCAGGGCCAGCTCGACCCCGCCACCCCTGGCGGCCCCGTCGATTCCGGCGACGACGGCGCCGTCGTACCCTTCGAGTTCGTTCGCGACCCGCTGGCCCAGCGCGGCGAAGTCGGCCGCCGCGTCACCGTCGAGGCTCCGCACCTCCGCCAGGTCCGCGCCGGCACAGAACGCCGGTCCCTCGCCGTGGAGATACAGAACGGGTTCGCTCGCCTCGGCCACCGCGCGTGCCAGTTCGCGTAGCGTGTCGCTGTCGAGCGCGTTGCGCTGTGACGGCCGCGACAGCGTCAGCACGCGCACGTCCCCCTCGACCGTTGTTCGGACCATGCCCCTGCTTGACGGTGGTGTTTCCAAAGGTCTTTGCCCTTGCCTCCGCTAGTTCGCGCCAATGGAGGAAGTGGCGGCGGTCCGGCAAGCCGCGCTGGCGGGTGTCGACGACATCGAACCCGATCGGCTCCGCGACCGTCTCTCCGCCCGGCTCGACGACGGGTCGTTCGCGCCGGGGGTGTTGACTCTCGTCGCCGAGGCGGCCGCCTGTGGCCACGCGGTCGGGGACAGCGACGCTGACCGTGCCGCCGGCGTCCAGCTCATCTACGAGGGGCTCGCACTGACCCGCCGGCTCGCTCGCGACGACCCCTGGACCACCGGCGACCGCGACGCCGCCGACCTCGACATCCTCATCGCCGACATCCTCGTCTCCCGGGGGTTCTATCTGCTGGCCCGCACCGAGGCCGCCGCGGCCGCCGTCGACGTGGTCCGGGAGTTCGGGAAAGACCAGACCGAACTCCGAACGACCGGCAACGACGACCTCGACGGCAATCTGGAGGTCGACATCTGCGAACTCGCCGTCGTCGCCGGCCTCACCGCCGGCGGCAGCGAGCCGACCCCGGAGCTGCGTGCGGTCGGGCCGGACCTCGCAACCGACGGGCTCCCCGAGGTAGAGGCCCTGCTGAGCGGCGAGGTCGCCGACCGGCTGGCCGGTCACGACAGCCAGGCCACCGCCGACGACTGAGTGCCCGCCGTCGATACGAATCGAAACGCCTAAAGACAACTGCCGGATACAGATGAGTGCGTGCCTGGGTAGCTTAGCGGTAAAGCGCGTCCTTGGTAAGGACGAGACCCCGGATTCAAATTCCGGCCTAGGCTTTCTCCAAGCGACTAACCGTGAGCGACAGCGAACGGTCCGGAGCGCGTGAGAAGCCGATGCGGGATTTGAACCCTGGAAGTCGCAACGGCCGAGCACGGCGAGGCCGACCGTCCTCGCGTAGGTCAAATTCCGGCCGAGGCTCTCTCAAAGGGCTACCACGGCAGTCAGTCACACGTCAAGGCGCCAGTGTTCAGGCCCCCACCGTCGGAGATGCATTTATCAGCGTGGCTTCGACAGTGTGTGCCAGGATGCACCAGTACGAGGCGGTCGCGGAGGTGATGCGGGCGAACGGGGGGTACGCGACCCTGAAGACGCTGTATCAGCGGGCGCCGGCCGTCGAGGGGAGCGAGTGGGGGACCAAGACGCCCAACGCCAGCATCCGCCGTATCGTCCAGACACGTGAGGACTTTTTCAGGATACAGCCCGGGCTGTGGGCCCTTGAGAGCCACCGGGAGCGGCTTCCGGCCAGCGTGTACGACGAATCGGTCGACGATACCCGGCGCGAAGAATACTCACACTGGTACTTCCAGGGCCTCCTCACGGAAGTCGGCAACCGCCGACAGGCCGAGACGTGGGTCCCGGCACAGGACAGGAATCGCTCCTTTCTGGAGACCACGCTCGGCGAGGTCCGGAGCCTGGACTCACTGCCGCAGTTTGGCTATCAGGAGCTGGTTCGACGGGCGAGCACGGTCGACGTCGTCTGGTTCAACGAACGCGAGATGCCCGCCAGTTTCATCGAAGTCGAGTTCTCCACGGACTTCCAGAACTCGCTGCACAAGTTCCTCGACCTGCGGGATTTCCACGCGAGCTTTGTCATCGCTGCGGACGAGACGCGCCGAGCGCAGTTCGAGAAGCGGCTGGGACAGTCGGGGTTCGAGCCTATCAGGGACCGCGTCGAGCTCCTCACGTTCGAGGAGGTCTCGACACTGCACGCCGCGACGGAGGGTACGGCAGGGATGGAGAGCCGGTTGCGAGCCTGAAAGTGGCTACTCCCGGTTCGGTTCCTCGGCGAGTGCCTTTTCGCGGAGCTCCTTGCACTTCTCGCCCCCGACCGTGAGGTCCGGGACCGGGGTCGGGTGCCCGTCCTCGACGGCGACGAAGGTGGCGTAAGCCGAGGTGGTGGACTCGGTCTCGCCGGTGTGGGGGTTCTCGGCGCTGACGTCGATGCGGACGCGGACGCTCGTCCGACCGGTTTCGTAGGCGTAGGACTCGACGAGGGCGGTGTCACCGATGGGGATGGGTCGCTCGAAATCGACGCTCGACATCTGGGCGGTTACACAGGACTCCTCGGCGGCCCGCATCGCGGACATCGCGCCAATCTCGTCCATCCACTTCATCACGATGCCCCCGTGAGCGCTGTTGTAGTTGTTGGCGTGGGTGGGCTGGACGCGCTCGCGATTGACGATGTGCGTATCGGCTATCTTGGGCATGGACCGGCGTAGACGGTCCGGAGGTAAAAGCGGGTCGTCGGGCTACTGCTGTTGTGCCGGGTTGCCTTCCTCGAACGGCTGGACGATGACGAAGCCGTCGGGGTTGGTGAACTCGAGCTGGTACTGCTCGCCGGAGGACTGACCCACCATGTCCGAGAGGCTGCGGTTGACACTGCTGGAGGGAGAGTTGTTGGCGCTCCAGGCTACCGTCGCCTGCGGGTCTGTCTTGACAGGCGGGGTGAGCACGAGCGGGTTACCGTGGGTCGTGATTGCGACGTGTCCCGGCCCTTCGAGGAAGACGTTCGTCAGGCCGCCCGCGGAGGCGCCGGAGAGGCTCCCGATGGTCGAGATGCTGTAGTCGACGCTCGACTCGAAGGCCA
>JBEQBH010000093.1:0-5230 GCA_041639955.1 Halobacteriales archaeon
TCTCAGGGGGAGCGTGTATTCGTTACGGTCCGACAACTCTCGCGGGGAATCTCAACTCCCCGTCGCCGCAACGGAGAGGCCGGCGGCCGGCGCGTCGCCCGCCGTGGCGACAACGAACGCCCAGCCGCCTGCCGTCCGCGTCAGGTCCGTAACGTGTGGAGCTACGGCCGTCCGGCGGAGCAACTCGACGACGACCGGCAGGACGGGACAGCGCTCGGCCGACAGCGACGGCCGATACCCCTCGACTGTGACCCGCTGTGTGCGACGACCCGGACCGGCCGGCGTCGACCCGACGGTGTACGCAGAGAGGAGTCCGGTGTCCCGGAGCGACCGGAGCGCGCCGTCGAGCGGCTCCGCGCCGGTGTCGAGTGACGGGAGCCGGTCCGCCGTGGTCGCGAGCACCGTCGCCTGCTCGCTGGTGGTGAGACGGTCATCGAGCGCGTCGGCCGAGCGTTCGAGCATCGTGAGACAGAGCCGCTCGCGGTCCGTCGTCCCCTCGGCGGCCGCGAGATAGGCGTCCATGACCGTCCGTTCGACCTGTTCGTGGCGCCCTGAGAGCGTCTCGAACAGGGCGCCCGCGACGGTGTGGCAGTACTCCGGGAGCGTCTCCGGTGGCCCGGGACTGGTGCTGGAACCGACTCCCGTCTCGGTGACGACGAGCCCGTGGACCGTCACGCGCGGGTCGTACCGACGGAGCGCGCGCCGGTAGGCCGACGCGACGGTGGCGGCCTCGGCCGCGGTCGCCCGGTCCGGGAACTGCAGGCCGGTCACCGGGAAGGGGCCGTCGCCGGTCTTGGCGCTGACGACTCGGTAGGGACCGACGGCGACCGAAAGCTCCTCTAGACGCGCTCTGATCTCCGACAGCGTCCGTCCCACCATCGTCACGCCCCCGTGGTATCGCTTGCCATCGTCCGTTCAGACCTCCCCGTTGATGATATCTGTCACCCGCTGTCGGTCGAACAGCTCTCCGGAGAACGTGTCCGGGTAGAGGTCCTTCGCGGTCCGTTCGACCAGCAAGAGATTCGAGAGCGGTCCCTGGTACACCGGCCCGCCGCGGTAGACGCGGCCGTTCTGGACTGCGGTGAGGTCGCTTGCCACGTCGTCGTTTTCCATGTGCGAGAGGACGGTGTTCCGGAACTGGTCCGCGGACTTGGTCTCGTGACCTTTCACTAGAAGGACCTCCGGGTCGACTTCGAGCAGTGTCTCGTAGTCAATCTTCGTCCGGTTGGTGGAGCTGAGCCCCTCGATGTCGTTCCCTGCGACCGCGTCCCTGACGCCTAAGTCACGGAGATGTTTGGCGCCGGTGCCGGCGGTCTTGAGCGGGTAGGGCGCAAACTCCGTCGGCTCGTCCGTGGCCGCGTACACGAGCATGGCCTCCGGCCGTTCGGACTCGGCGGGGAGCTTGTCGGCGACGCGACCCTCGACGTACTCCTCGTGCAGCGAGGCCATCGCGTCGTAACGCTCACGCTCCTGGAACACCTGCGAGACCTTCTCGAAGGCCTCGTACATGCTGTAGTACCGGTAATCGTGCCAGTCGTCGGTCTGGCGGAAGATGACGTTCCCGACGAACGGTCCAGTCGACTCTGCGACGGTGTCGACGCCGTCCTGGTCCCAGCCCTCGAAGTTGTTGATGAGCCAGTTGGGGTCGATGATGTGGACGTCGGCCCCAATCTCGTAGAACTGCTCCTTGCCGAGGCCGCCCTCGTAGAGCTGGTTCAGCGCCCCCTTGTCGATGTCCACGCCGAACTGGGTGTACTGGTCCGTGTAGAACCGGGGTTTGTACCCGATACTTTTCAGACCGTCCGTCTGGCCGAGCGCGATACCCATCTCCGCGTATCCGGGCGTGTAGGTCGCCCACGTCTCCGGGACACTCTCGAACGATACCTCGCCCACCGGCTCCATCGTCACCGTGTAGCCCGAGTCACCCGGTGACGAACGTTCCCCCTCGCCTGTCGGTCCCGCGCCGCCACACCCTGCGAGCGTACCCACTGTGGCAACCGTGCCGGCTTTGACGAAATCGCGTCGGTCCATATCTGATTTAGGCCCACCTAATACTCAAAAGCCTTCCTATTTTTAGGCAACCCTAAATAAGAACAGCCACACCCCGTCCGGTGCCGGCCGACACAAGATATATAGACGAGCCAATGCCAGACAAACACATGCAGGAGGCCTGGCTTCAACTGCGCTGTCCCGACTGTGACAAACACTGGGAAGCGGCGCCGACAGCCCTCCCGAGCCCCGAGACGATGTTTTCCTGTGACGACTGCGGCACGGAGCGGTCGCTCTCGGAGTTCATGAAAACGAAACGCGACCTCGAACTACTGCGGGAGTTCAATCAGTAACGCGCCCGGGCCGCCGCCTTCCACTCCTCGCCCCGCTCGACGTTGCGCGGGCGGCGCCGTTTGCCAAACTGCGCGAGCCGCCCCTCTAACGTCCACTCGTCGACGTAGTCGGGTGAGTCACTCGCCGCGGCGGCCGCGGCGGCGGCCCGCTGGCGGTCGGTGATGTGTGCGCTGACCGCCGCCGAGATAGCCGCCGCCTCCGCCTCGGTCGCGTCGTCCGGGATTGACACGGTGACGGTCGTCTCTGTGTCGTCTTCTCCGTCGGATTCGTCTTGTGGTGACATTACAGTGGGATGTTGCCGTGGTCTTTGGGCGGGCTGTCCTCGCGCTTGCGCTGGAGCATGTCCAGGTCGTCGATGAGGCGCTTTCGCGTGTCCTTCGGTTCGATGACGTCGTCCAGATACCCCCGCTTGGCCGGGCCATAGGGGTGGGCGAACTCCTCGCGGAACTCGTCCATCAGCTCCTGGCGCTTGGCGTCGGGGTCGTCGGCCTCGGCTATCTCGTTGCGGTAGAGGATGTTGACCGCGCCCCGCGGTCCGAGCACCGCCATCTCGGAGCCGGGCCAGGCGTAGTTGACGTCGCTGCCCAGGAACTTCGAGGACATGACGATGTAGGCCCCGCCGTAGGCCTTCCGGACGACTACGGACAGCAGCGGGACCGTCGCCTCGGCGTAGGCGTAGATGAGCTTCGCGCCACGGCGGATGATGCCGTTGTGTTCCTGGTCGGTGCCGGGCATGAAGCCGGGCACGTCCACGAACGTGAGGATGGGGATGTTAAACGAGTCACAGAACCGGACGAAACGGGCGGCCTTCTCCGCGGCGTCGATGTCGAGGGTCCCGGCGCTGACGCGGGGCTGGTTGGCGACCACGCCGACCGATTGCCCGTCCATTCGGGCGAAGCCGGTGATGACGTTTCTGGCCCAGTTGGTGTGGACCTCAAACAGCGACTCCTCGTCGACGATGCGGCCGACGACCGACGACATGTCGTAGGGCTTGCGCGGCGCCGAGGGGACGATGTCCGTGAGTTCGGGCACCTCCCGGTCGGGTTCGTCCCACGGCTGTACCCGCGGCGGGTCCTCCATGTTGTTCTGCGGGAGATAGGAGAGCAGCCGGCGGATGTTCTCCAGGGCTTCCTCCTCGGAGGGACAGGAGAAGTGAGCGACGCCGGACTTCGTGGAGTGGGAGCTGGCCCCGCCAAGCTCCTCCTTCGAGACCTGCTCGCCGGTGACGGTCTCGATGACGTTCGGCCCGGTTATGAACATGTGGCTGGTGTCCTGGACCATGAAGGTAAAGTCCGTCAGGGCGGGCGAGTACGTCGCCCCACCGGCACACGGCCCCATGATGGCCGAAATCTGTGGGATGAGGCCGCTCGCTTTGGTGTTGCGTTCGAAGATTTTCGCAAAGCCCACAAGCGAGTCGACACCCTCCTGGATGCGCGCGCCGCCGGAGTCGTTCAGTCCGATGACGGGGACGCCGTTCTCGATGGCCTTGTCCATCACCTTGCATATCTTGTCGGCGACGACTTCGCCCACCGAGCCGCCCAGCACCGTGAAGTCGTGCGCGAAGAGGAACACCTTCCGACCGTCGACGTCGCCGTAACCCGTCACCACAGCGTCGCCCGGGAACTTCTTGTCCTCCATCCCGAAGTTCGTCGAGCGGTGTTCGACGAAGGGGTCGACCTCGTTGAACGAGCCGTCGTCGACCAGGAAGTCGATACGCTCGCGGGCGGTCATCTTCCCTTTCTCGTGTTGGGACTCGATGCGTGACTCGCCCCCGCCAAGTTCGGCCTCGCGGCGTTTCTCGCGGAGCTCCTCTACCGGGTCGTCAGTCGTGTCGGATATGTTGTCTTTCTCCTGTTTGCTCATGTTACCACTCCATTCCGCCGTTGACGCCAAGTACCTGGCCGGTCATGTAGCTCGACTCCTCACTCGCGACGAAACGGACGATACCCGCGATGTCCTGGACGGTGGCGAACCGGTCCAGCGGGATGTTGCGGAGAATCTTCTCCTGGACGCGTTCGGGGACCTCCTCTAGCATGTCCGTCTCGACGAACCCCGGGGCGACGCAGTTCGCGGTCGAGCCCGTGTGTGCGAGTTCGAGCGCGAGCGTGCGCGTGAACCCGAACAGTCCGGATTTGGTCGTCGCGTAGTTGGCCTGTCCGATGTTCCCCTGCTGGCCAACGACGCTAGAGATGTTGATGAGCCGACCGTGGTCGGCGCGCTTGAGGTCCTCGTAGAAGGCGTCAGTGCAGTTGAACACGCCACCGAGGTTGACGTTTATCACCGTCTCCCAGTCCTCACGAGTCATCTTCTCGAACTTCTTGTCGATGGTGATGCCGGCGTTGTTGACAAGCACGTCGACGTTCCCGAACTCGTCGTTGACCGTTTCCCGCATCGACTCGACATCGTCGGCGCTGGCAACGTCGGCCTGGGCCGGCATAGCGTTGCCGCCGCTCTCGCGTATCTCCTCGACGACTGCCCGGGCCTCCGCCTCCGAGGACCGGTAGTTGACCACGACGTTGGCCCCGTGGTCGCCGAGGTCGGTCGCGATACCGCGACCGATACCCCGCGAGGAGCCGGTGACGACGCAGGTCTGATCTTCGAGGTTCATCCCGTAGGACGACCCCCGTCTGTTCGTGCACTCATTGCTCGACTAGTGACCCAAAGCACAGCCAGATAATAGTTCGCCTCAAACGGCGCGACTCACCGGCGCCCGGACAGCGTCGCCGGCGTCACAGCCGGATTCGTCTCCCACGAGGGAATTAAGTAGGGGAGGAGAAATTGTTTGGCCAGCCTAAAACGGAACGTTCTTTAGGGTTGCCTAAAGATTCGGCACCATGACGAAGCAGGACATCTGCGTGATGGTTCCGACGATACGGAACCCCGAGTG
>JBEQBH010000094.1:0-5226 GCA_041639955.1 Halobacteriales archaeon
CGGCTCGACCGGCGTCGCTCGCTCGGGGAGTTCGGCCGCTCCCGCGTGGTCGAACACCGCGTCCTGCGTCCCGAGGAGGGCAGGACCGACCGCTGTGTCGACTGTGGGACTCGGATGACTCGGGGGGAACTCAGACGCTATCGCGAGGAGTTCTGTCTCGCCGGCCTGCCGGTGTACACCCACAGCGAAGGGGAGAACGCCTACTGTCCTGACTGTGCGACGGCCGATCCGCCGGAGAAGAAGGGGGTTCCCGCGGACGAACGGGCGCGGACGGAACCGCTGACGGAGTCCGGTGGTTAAAACTCCATGACGGCGTTTTCGGTGACGATCGAGTCGATGAGCCGCGTCGGCGTCGCGTCGTAGCCGGGGTTTGCGACGTCGAACCCCTCGGCCGGTTCGAGCATGACCTCGCTGGCCGGCCGGTAGGTGTTCTCGAAGGTGAAGCCGCTGCCGATGAACTTCGAAGACGAGCCCACCGCCGTGACCGGGACGCCGTGGCTGGCGGCCGTGGCGACGACCGAGTGGGTGCCGATGCGGTTGTACACCACGTCGTCGATGAGGCAGTTCATCCCGATGAGCACGCGGTCGACCGTTTCGAGGTAGTGGCCCGCGGCACCGTCCGTGATGAGCGTCACATCGACGCCGTCGCGCTCGGCGAGCTGTCGGGCGGTCTTCCGGCCGAGAAAGCGGGGTCGTGACTCGGTGACGAACGTCTCGACCGACTTGCCCGCGCCCACAATCTCGTCGAACGTCGTCATCACGGTCGAGGAGTTCTCGTGGGTCAGCAGGACGTCCCCGTCCTCGACGAGGCCGGCCGCGCGCTCGGCGGCGCGTTGCTTGCTCGACTCGACCTCTTCGACGATGTCCTCGATGGCCTCGACCAGCGCCGTCTTCGCTTCCTCGACGGTGTCGGCGTCGGACTCGGTGACGGCCTCGACGATGCGTTGCTGGGTCGTATAGAGCGGGGCGTGCGAGCGGTTCGCCCGCTGGAGCGCAGAGGAGTTGCGCTCGACGACGCGATAGAAGTCCTCGACCGTGTGACACTCGCGCTCGGTCAGCTCGCGCAGTGCCTCGGCGGCCTTGACGGCGACGATAGAGGAGCTCTGGGTCTGCATCTCCTCTATCTCCCTGACTGTTTCGTCTATCATGCATGTACATGCGGCTGTCGGGAATAAGGACCTTCCCCCATCGCTCTCCGGGACCGGGCGAGTCAGGACTCCGTTCGGAGCCGCCGCGTCCGGAGTCCGGTGTCCTCGCTGGAGCGCAGGATAGAGAGGGCCGTCATGATGTCAGAGCGGGTGAGCAGCCCCCGGAACTCGCCGTCGGCGTCGGTGACGACCAGACGGCCCACGGAGTTGTCCTGTAGCTCGTTCAGCGCGTCCATCACGTCCGTCTCCGGCGTGACGGTCACGAGTTCGGTTGTCATCACGTCGCTGACGGTGTAGGCGTCGCGCTCGACGTCCCTGACCGCGCGGGCGTCCTCCAGCGTGACCAGGCCGACGACCTCGCCGCTTACTTCGACCGGATAGCCGGTGTGGCGCTCCCGGAACATCGTCCCGACGAGCTCGCGGACCGACATCTCCGGCGTGACCGCGGTGACGTGGGCCGCCGGCGTCATCACGTCCCTGACCTGGACCCCCTCCAGGTCGGCCCGCATCGCCGTCTCACGGGCCTCGCCGGCCGCCCCGATGTAGATGAAAAAGGCCAGCCCGGCGAGGAAGATGTTGCCGACGACGAACAGGCCGACGAGACCGAGCAGGATGGCGAACATCTTGCCGACCTCCGCGGCGATTTCGGTCGCCCGGGCGTACGGTCGGGTGCGGGCGAGCAACGCCCGTAGCACCCGCCCGCCGTCCATCGGGAACCCCGGCAGCATGTTGAAGGCCGCCAGCGCGACGTTCATCACCGCGAGATACGCGAAGACGAAGCGGGCGGACTCGACGACGGTGGACCCGGTCCCCGGCAGGACGAGGAAAACGGCATACGAGAGCCCGCCCAGAGCGACGCTGACGACGGGCCCGGCGACGGCGATGGCGAGTTCCTGTTTCCAGTCTTCGGGCATCTCGGTCAGCTGGGCGACGCCGCCAAAGAGCCACAGCGTGATGGAGTCGATGGGGAAGCCGTAGCGAATCGCCACCAGCGAGTGGCCCAGCTCGTGGAGGACGACACCGGTAAAGAGGCCGACGGCGGCGACAATCCCCAGCACCCAGACCAAGTTCCCGCCGGTCAGCACGGCGGGGTCCAGCCCAGTCCCGAGCGAGTCGTTCAACAGCCCCGCCGTCTGTGCTATCTGGGTCCCGATAATCCAGGCAAACAGCGGCAGGACGAGCAGGAAGGTCAGGTCGAGCTGGATGGGGATGCCGAAGGCGCTCCCGATACGGAACCGTCGCATGGCTTGTCCTTGGTGGTCACCGGGCATAAGCCCGATGCGGTCTGTGCGGCCCGGGTCGTCGCGCCACGACGGGTTTCCGGGTTAGAAGTTCGGCCCCGATCAGTTTATACACCGCAACCGAACGACCGACCATGTCGAAATCGCCCTCCGGACGAGCCGAGCTCCCCATCAGTACGGACACACAGATAACGGCCGTCTTCGTGGGCCTCGCGCTCGCGTCGACGTACGCCACGGCGACTGTCACCGACAGTCGCCCGGTGCAGTTCGCGGTGTTGTTGGGCGTGGGCGTCGTCGTCCCGACACTTCTCACCGAACTGCGACGCTGACTGGCTGGCCCTGTCGCCCGATGCCGAGCCAGTAAAGTAGCTCCCCCACCGTAGTGACGCCCGTGTCGAAGCAGGCTGCGGAGGTCGAGACGCTGTTCCTTCACGAACACGGCGACGACGTCCGTGTCGTCGCCCAGCGCGACGGCTCGCGACTCTTTCGCGCGGTCCTCGAACTGAAAGAGACCGACGCGGGGCCACGGCCCCGCCGGCTCCGCATCGAGGACGGCTCCGGCGAGCAACTGCGCTCGCCCGACCAGTTCGTGGAGCTGGCCCGGCGAGCGACCCGTATCCGCATCTCCGAGCAGACCGGTCCCATCGCCCGCGAGCGCATCACGGAGATGCTCGACGGCTACCAGCTCGACGCGAAGGTCGTCCGGACCTGCCGGTTCTGTGCCTCGGCGGGCCGGTACTCCCCTATCACGAGCGAGACGGCCATCGAGGCCGACGGCGAGTTCATCTGCCCGGAGTGTGCGAGCCAGGAACTCGACCGTCAGCTCGCCTTTGACGGCCAGATTACGGGCGACGCCCGCGAGCGCTTAGAGGAGCTACTGCTCGAGGTTCAGGACTTAGACCGCATCACGAACCTGCTGTCGGGCCAGCTAGACCCCGACCTGACGAAGTTCGACGAGATATCCGCGACGACGGACGAGGTCGACCCCGTCCGCGTCGACTCGCTCGGGCTCCATCCCGGCATCCAGGACCACCTGGAGTCCCGGTTCGAGACGCTGCTCCCGGTCCAGAGCCTCGCGGTCGAACACGGCGCGACCGACGGCGAGGACCAACTGGTCGTCTCGGCGACGGCGACCGGGAAGACCCTCGTCGGCGAGATGGCCGGACTGGACAGGGTGCTGAACGGCGAGGGGAAGATGCTCTTTCTCGTGCCCCTGGTCGCGCTGGCCAACCAGAAGTACAACGACTTCCAGGACCGCTACGGCGACATGGTCGAGGTCTCACTGCGGGTGGGCGCGAGCCGGATCGCCGACGAGGGCGGCCGTTTTGACCCTGACGCGGACATCATCGTCGGTACCTACGAAGGTATCGACCACGCGCTCCGGACCGGCAAGGACCTGGGCAACGTCGGCACGGTCGTCATCGACGAGGTCCACACCCTGGGCGAGGACGAGCGGGGCCACCGTCTCGACGGCCTGATATCCCGGCTCAAGTACTACTGTGAGGAGGCAAACACCGATACCCAGTGGATATACCTCTCGGCGACGGTCGGCAACCCCAGTCAACTGGCGAAGAAGCTCCGTGCGAAACTCATCGAGTTCGAGGAGCGCCCGGTCCCCATCGAGCGACACGTCACCTTCGCCGACGGCCGCGAGAAGATAGAGACCGAGAAGAAGCTGGTCAAGCGGGCCTTCGACTCGAAATCGAGCAAGGGGTACCGCGGCCAGACCATCATCTTCACCAACTCCCGGCGGCGCTGTCACCAGATATCCCGGAAGCTGAACTACTCCTCGGCGCCCTACCACGCCGGACTCGACAACCGAAAACGGAAACAGGTCGAACAGCAGTTCGCCGACCAGGAACTCGCCGCCGTCGTCACGACCGCCGCCCTGGCCGCCGGGGTGGACTTCCCGGCCTCGCAGGTCGTCTTCGACTCGCTGGCGATGGGTATCGAGTGGCTCACGGTCCAGGAGTTCAGTCAGATGCTGGGCCGGGCGGGTCGGCCCGACTACCACGACGAGGGGACCGTCTACGTCCTCGTCGAACCTGACTGCACCTACCACAACAGCATGGAGATGACCGAGGACGAGGTGGCGTTCAAGCTCCTCAAAGGCGAGATGGAACCCGTCATCACCAGGTACGACGAGGGCGCCGCCGTTGAGGAGACGCTGGCGAACGTCACCGTCGCCGGCAAAGCGGCAAAGCGGCTCAACGACCGCATGGTCGGGGAGGTCCCCACGAAACACGCGCTCGGCAAACTGCTCGAATACGAGTTCATCGACGGGCTGGAGCCGACACCGCTCGGCCGCGCGGTCACGCGGCACTTCCTCGCGCCCGACGAGTCGTTCCAGCTGCTCGATGGCATCCGCAAGAGCCGGGACCCCTACGACATCGTCGCGGAGATGGAACTGCGCGACGAGCACTGATAGTCCGCTCGTCGACACCCGGACCGTACCTTCTTGTGGCCACACGGTCTTGCGGTGTCCATGGGGCTGTTCGATAGCATCCGGCGCGTGGTCGGTGGCGGTGACGCGACCGCGGAGTCGGACGACGCGGCGACCCAGCCTGACCTGGTCGATACGCGCGACCTCGACGTGCCGGCGCTTCGCGACCGGGCCGAGAGTGTCGCCGGCGAGGTCGGCGTGCTCGATTTCTCGCTTTCCTCGTTGTCCCAGTTCGACGACGCCATCGACGCGGGCTACGACGAGGAACTGGCCACGTCCGACCGACCGGGGGCCTACGCCACCGACACCGTTCGCTTTGGCTGTTACCTCGGGGAGGTTCTCACCCGGGTCTACGGCGGCGAGTGGACCCGAACCCCGGACTGGGCGGTCGCCA
>JBEQBH010000095.1:0-5203 GCA_041639955.1 Halobacteriales archaeon
GGGGGTTCGTGGCTCGTCTCGCGGGTGGAACTCCTCGCCCGAGAGCAGGAACCCCATCTCCAGGCGGAGCGTGTCCCGGGCCCCCAGCCCACAGGGCTGGCAGTCGAACGCGTTCCAGACTGTCCCCGCGTCCGCGGCCGGACAGAGTAACTCGAATCCGTCCTCGCCGGTGTAGCCGGTGCGAGCGACGAGGCTCTCGACGCCGGCGACGACCGCACTCGCCACCTCGAACCGACCCAGCGAACCGAGGCCGAGATCCGTCTCCGCCTCGAGCAGTGCCTCGGCGTCCGGCCCCTGTAGCGCTACCATCGCGTACTCCTCGGTCCGGTTGGTCACGGTGGCGGCCAGGTCCCACCGCTCGCGGTGGCTGACCCACCGCTCTGCCATCTCCCCGTCGTGACCGGCGTTCGGAATAAAGAGGTAGTCGTCGTCGGACGCCGCCGGCAACCGATAGACGACCGTGTCGTCGAGGAGGACGCCGTCCGCGTCGGTGATGCCCGCGTACTGGGCGTCGCCGGGCGACAGCGCCGCGACGTCGTTTGTCGTCAACCGCTGGGTGAGTTCGAGCGCGTCCGGCCCGGAGACGGTCACCTGACCCATATGCGAGACGTCGAACTTTCCGGCCGCCTCCCGGACGGCGGCGTGCTCGGAGCGAATCGAGTCGAACTCGACGGGCATCTCCCAGCCGCCGAAGTCGGTGAGAGACGGGTCCTCGTACACCCCCGCGAGCGGGGACTGTCGGAGTGTCATGGGTACTGGCTCGCCCCCTTCGACCTTACGAGTTGGCCTTCGGGGGTGGTTTCGGGCGGCCAGATAAAGCGCATATCGCGATAGGAAATGTGGCTATCAGGTCGAAGGCGCGTGCTGTACCACCCTGCGGCGACGAGGCTGGGCTACTCCGGCGGCGAATCGGTGACGGTGCCCGCGACGGGCTGACGGTCGACAGTTCCGCATCGTCGGCGCCCGTAGCGTCGGAACAACCGGCCGAGCGGTGCTCGGCGGCTTTCAGACGGAACGTCACTCCTCTATCGCACTGTGTGGGGCGATGTGTGGCCCGGTCGGGCTCTCGCTGTCGACGGAGGCGTCGACGCGGAACACGTCGGCCAGGAGCTGCTCGGTCACGACCTCCGTGGGCGGACCCCAGTCGTACAGCGACCCGTCTTTCATCGCGATGAGGTTGTCCGCGAAACGGGCCGCCTGGCCGATGTCGTGGAGCACGATACCGACGGTCACGTCCGTCTCGCGGTTCAGCGTCCGGACGACCGAGAGCACGCGCAGCTGGTGATGGAGGTCCAGAAACGTCGTCGGTTCGTCGAGCAACAGGATGTCTGTCTCCTGGGCGAGCACCATCGCTATCCAGGCGAGTTGTTTCTGGCCGCCGCTGAGGTTGTTCATCTCGCTGTCGCGGAGGTGGTCGACCCCGGCCAGTTCGATAGCGCGGTCGACGGCCGCCTGGTCCTCGTCAGTGGCCGACTCGAAGAACCCTCGATGGGGGTAGCGGCCGTGGTAGGCGAGGTCCTCGACCGTGATAGTACCCGGGGACTCGTTTTCCTGCGAGAGCAGCCCCATCTCGCGGGCGAGTTCCTTCGAGCCGAGGCTCTGGATTCGTTCGCCGTCGAGGCGTATCTGCCCGGCCTCGGGCTGGTGCTGATTCGCCAGCGTCTTCAGAAGCGTGCTCTTGCCGCTCCCGTTGGGGCCCACCAGGGCGGTCACCTCGCCCGCCGGCAGGAGGACCTGCTCGCACTCGACTACCGGCTCGTCGGTCGTCGGGTAGCCGATGGCGAGGTCCTCGCCGACGAGTTCGCTCGCTTCGCCCGTGGCGTCGGCGGATTCGGTTCGCTCCCTATCCCCGTCCGCGCCGTCGTAGGCCGACTGGTTCTCCGACATCAGATTTCACCCATCTTGTCCTGTTTGCGCATGAGATAGAGGAAGTACGGTCCGCCGACGAGGCCGGTGACGATGCCGACCGGTATCTGTGTGTCCGTGCCCGCGAGCACGCTCATCCCGAGGCGTGCGCCGACGTCGGCCCCGACCATCAGCGCGGGGCCGGCGAACAGACAGCCGATGATGAGTTTCCGGTAGTCGCTGCCGACGATGTTCCGGACCATGTGTGGGACGATGAGGCCGACAAATCCGACGATACCGGCGACCGCGATACTCGCTGCCGCGGCCAGCACGGCCACCCCTGACAGAGCGAATCGGACTTTCTCGACGGACATTCCGAGCGACTTCGCGGTCCGTTCGCCCAGCAGGAGGACGTTCAGCTGCCGGGCACTCACCAGCGCCAGTCCCATCGCGACGACAGTCCAGGGCAGCGCCATCCGGACCTGCTCCCAGTCGGTGCCGGTCAGCGAGCCGGTCGTCCACGCGATGGCGCTCTGGACGACGCCGATGTCGTCGGCGAAGAAGAAAAGCGCCGTCTGGAACGACTGGAAGATGGTCCCGACGATGACCCCCGCAAGCACGAGCCTGACCGGCGACGTGCCGTTCTTCCAAGCGATGGCGTAGACGATGAGGAAGGCGATGGCGCCGCCCACCGCCGCGGCCAGCGGCAGGAACGCAGTCAGGCCTGTGAAGACGACCAGCGTGAGCAGTATCATCAGCCCCGCCCCCGAGGAGACGCCCAGAATAAACGGACTGGCGAGTTCGTTTCGCGTGACCGCCTGGAAGATAGCCCCGGAAACGGCGAGGTTCATCCCCACCAACATGGCGACGAACACCCGCGGCAGGCGGATGTTCCAGACGATGAGACTCTCCGTGCTCATCTCCGGCATCTCCATCCCCCAGAGGAACGCGTCCCACGCCCGGAGGCTGAAGACGACGTTCGGGTTGAACACCGCCGCCCAGGCCTCGGCGATGGTCATCGAGTAGGCGCCGTGGCTCACCTGCACGAGCCCACCGCCGACGATGACGAGCAGGCTCCCCAGACAGAGCGTCGCGAGCGGGCCGTCGAACCAGCCCAGCCAGCGCTCCCGGCGGGTCGACTGCGCGCTCGGCGTCTCACTCGCCACCGGCATTCACCTCCGCGCCGCGGCCGTCGAGATACGCCGCGATGCGGTCGTCATCCATCGCGTCGAGCAGGTCGTCTTCCGCACAACCCGCGACGACCGCCTCGGCGTCGAGGTGGCTGGCCAGGCGGGCCTGGCCGGCCGTCGCCCGGGCATCCCGCTCGTCCGGACCGATGTACGACGAGAGACGCTCGTCGACCCGGGCCTTGCGAACCCGGTCGAACCGCTCGGAGTCGACATCGACCGGGGCGTCCTCGCCGTAGTACTCGTCGAACCACTCGACCCACGTCTCCTGGTCGGCCCACTCGTCGTCCAGTTCGGCCTCGCGTCGGACCCAGTCGACGGTGTCGGCGACGGCGTCCCACCAGCCGTCGTCGACCCGCGCGTCGCTGATGACCGTCCCGGCCACCCGCGCACCGCGACCGGCCGCGGTGACGACCTGCTGTGACGCCTCGGAGGGTGAGGCCACGTAGAGGTCCGGAACCGGCGTCGTCCCGTCGTGGTTCGGATAGCTCCGGTCGAACGAGTCGGTCGTCTCGCCGTCGCGTTCGTGCGTCTCGAACATCGCGTCGTCGTCGCCCAGCCCCCGCATGTACGACCCGTCGTAGCGCGTGGCGGCAACGACACGGCGGGCAGTGACCGGCTCCCCGTCCGCGAGTTCCAGGACGAACCCGTCCCCCACGTCCGGTCGGCACAGCGACTCGACCATATCCGGGACGAGCGTACAGCCCGCCTGCTCGGCGTGGTCGTGAAACAGGTCGTACAGCGTCTCGATGTCGATGCCGTCGGGGAATCCCGGGTAGTTCTCCAGGTGGGCACAGCGTTTGAGCGAGGCACGCCCCCGGTCGAAGACGACCGTCTCCAGCCCCTCGCGAGCACAGAAAACACCGGCCGACGAGCCGGCCGGACCGCCGCCGACGACGGCGACCCCGTAGTCGTACTCCCCGGCAGTCGTGTGAGCCATGCTCAGAGATTCCCGTTTATCACGTCGGCGACGCGCTGGCGGTCGAACAGCTGTTCGTCTTCGGGTATCTCCGGATACGGGCCGGACTCGTAGCGCGGCCACTCGCCAAACAGGTCCGGGTAGAGCTGTTTGGCGGTCATCTCGAGCTGGAAGAGGTTGAGCACCGGCCCCTGGTACCGCGCGCCCTGTGGGTAGATACGCTCCTCCTGTACGGCGGTTATCTCCGATGCGACCGGGTCCTCCCGGAACAGTTCGCGCCGCTCCGTGATGCTCGTCTCCGGTTCGAAGCCGCCGAGGAACAGAATCACGTCGGGGTCGGCATCGAGCAGCGTCTCGGCGTCGACGACGCTCGCGGACTCGACCGACCCGTCGAAGGCGTCGCGGGCCCCGAGGGGCTGCGTGTGCGAGGTCAGGAACCCGGGGTTCGACAGGGTGTACGCGTATATCTCTTCCATCTGGTGGGAGGCTATCATCACCGCCGAGGGCCGCTCGGACTCCGCGGGCAGCTCCGACTCGATAGTCGACAGCAGGTCGTCGTGGACCTCGGCGAGTGCCTCGTACCGCTTCCGTTCCTGGAACGCCTCGGCGACTAGCTCGAACTGCTCCCAGAGCGTGTAGTACTCGTAGCCCTCGGCGTACTCCGGGGCCGGTTCCTGGTGCGTGTCCGAAAGCGAGTTGCCGAACCACGGCGACACATTCTCGGCTATCTCGTCGATGTCAGACTCGCCCCAGGCGTCCTGTTTGGTTATCCACGCCGGGTCGGCCAGGTGGACATCGCTATCGAGGTCGTACAGCTTCTCCTTTGTCGGTTGCCACGAGGAGTACAGCCCCGTCCAGTCCAGGGACACGCCCGGGAGCCGTTCGACAAACTGGTTCCACAGCCCGTCGTAGTAGTCCGGCGCGTGCATCGCGGTGAGACTGTTGCCCCGACCGAGCGCGAACGCCATGTCGGCGTGGTGAGTGAGCCGCGTGAACACGGTCTCGGGCGGCTCGTCGAACGACACTTCCCCCATCGGCGACATCGAGACCGTATACCCCCCGCCCGGCGTCTCCGACTCGCCGGTGCCGGCGATTTCCGAGCAGCCGGCCATAGCGAGCCCGGCTGCCAGCGTCCCGCCGTATTTCAGCGCCGCTCGCCGGGTCAGTCCGGCGTCCTCGCTTGTCATCTATGACCCTCCGACGGCCTGCTACTGGCAATGTTAGCCCACATACTGTTTAGGGCTGCCTAAAC
>JBEQBH010000096.1:0-5144 GCA_041639955.1 Halobacteriales archaeon
ACGCGGGCCGTCCCGGTTGCCCGTCGAGCCGTGCTCGACCGAGTTCCGGAAGAGGTTCTCAAAGACGTGGAGCAGGTAGTCGCTGTCGGCGAGGATGATGGCGTTGTCCGGCACTCGGAGGGTCGCGCCGTCGGTATCGACGTGGGCCCAGGCCGTGTGGGCGGCCCGGGCGACGTTGACGCGTTCGACGTCGAGGCTGTCGCGGTCGACGGCGGTCAGCTCCCGCAGGTCCTCGACCATCTCGCCCATCCGGCGGATGGCGCGGTCGATGTCCTCCAGCCGCGAGAGGTTCCCGGTCTCGCGGACGAGTTCGACGTAGCCCGACGCGACCTGAATGGGGTTGCGGAGGTCGTGGGAGACGTACTGGCCGAACTGGTCGAGGCGTTCGTTCTGGCGTTCGAGCTGGGCGGTGCGGACCTTGAGCTGGCCGCGCTGGCGGCGCTGCTCGGTTATGTCGCGGCCGACGACGACGACAGCAGCCGGCTCGCCGAGAGAGTTGGTGATCGTCGAGACGCTGATGTCGTAGAAGCGCTGCTCGCCGTCGATATCGCAGGCGAGGATACTGTCGTCGATGGGCTCGCCGGCGACGAACTGTTCGTAACACGAGAGGAGTGTCGGCCGGGCCGCAAAGGCCTCGGCGACGGGGTCGGTCGGCGTGTCGGCGTCCGGCGGTCGGCCAAGCAGTCGGTTCCCCGGGGGGTTCGTGTAGCGAATCGTCCCCCGATGGTCGACGATGTAGACGGCGTCGTCCATGCTCTCGACGACGGCCTGGCGGGCCAGGGGCTGGATGTCGAAGAGAAAGCCGTTGACGTACGACCAGCCGATGGGCAGGGCGGCGAGGGTCGCCCCGTAAGTGATGAGTTGGACGTTGGGCCAGGGGTTGAGGGCGGGAAGCAGTGCCGTATGCTCCGAGAGGAAGAGTCCGGCGAGCACGAACTCGATGACGCCGACGGCGGCCATCACCAGCAGCTGCGGGCGGTAGCTGTCGAACGTGCGTTTCCAGACGGAGACGATGACGACGTGGCCGGCGGCGACGACGCCGAAGATGTAGCCACAGTTGAGCCAGAACAGCGGCCCGAGGGTGAGTTCGAGCAGGAGGAGCGGGCCCATCGGGTCGAGTGCGAGCGCCGACCAGTACAGCCCGACGGGATTCAGGAGGACTAGACCGACGAGGGCGAGCCCGACGGCGGCGATGGGAGCCACCAGTCGTCGGTCGAGCAGTTCGTGTCGGTCAGTATACCGAGCGGCAAAGACCCAGAACGCCATCGCGAACAGCGGGCTCATCGCGTGGCGGGCGACGAACCACGGGCGCTTGCCCGCCACCGTGGGCACCAGGAGTTGCCCGACGTACAGCGACGACCACACGGCCAGCGTGACCATCAACAGCGTGTAGGTCCGCGCACCCCGCGTCTCCCGCTGTTGCCACGTCACCGCGGCGATACACAGCGCGAGCGCCGTCGAGAGCACTCCAAACACCACGACAGGATAGGTGAGTGCGCTCATGGCACATTATTAGTCAAGCGATATGAATCAGTTGCGACTGCGGGATACTGTCACCGGTATTGAATATCGTGTATGATCGACCGGCCGACAGACGCCGCCTGCACGATATGCTGACCGGGCGCTCCGGTGCAAACCCGTGGCAGGTGACAGCGAGAGACACCCGGTCCGACCGGGTGGCGGGGTCAAGGCGGCGCTCGAGGGGAACGGCGCAACTGACCGTGGTGTCACCCGTCGAACTCGACGTCCTCGTCGGTCGCCTCCTCGGTCGTGATAGCGATGGCGTCGGTCGTCTCGACGGCCTCGACGCCGTCGATGGCACAGACGTCGTCGATTCCCTCGTGGGGCACCGAGACGGCGAGGTCGCCGAACTGGAGGCGGCGCTCGACGGTGGCGCCCGCCGCCTCGGCAGCCGCGGCGACAGCCTCGACGTCCGCGTCGTCGGCGGTCGTCAGTGCGAGCCCGACCGACGCACCCTCGATGGGGTCCTCACGGAGGCTCCTGACGGCGCGTGAAACGTACATCACTCCGAGGGGGGGCCGCTGGGGCCTTGGTTGTGACGCTCGGCGCCGTCCAGGCGGGACTCGGCGATAGCGAAGGCGAGCGTGCTCGCCAGCCCCAGCAGCGTGCCGCCGGTGAGGACGACGGCGAGGTACTCCAGCGTGCGGCTGCCGAGGAAGAAAGCGGAGAGCCCGTGGAGCACCCCGCCGATGGACAGCACGTAGAAGGGCGCGTTGAGATAGCGCCACTCGAAGGTGCCGTGGAGGTACTCGTCGGTGACCCGGCCCAGGCTGGACGTGATGCCCGCGGCGGCGAACCACTGGATAGCGCCGTTGACCAGCGCCGCCAGCACCTCGACGGCCGAGAGCGGTTGGGACTGGGCCTCGTAGGTGTTGACGCCGCTGACGCCGCCAATGGCCAGCAACGCAGCGGCGACGACGGAGGTGATGATGGTGATGCGACCGCCGTAAAAGCCCGAGGTCGCGCGGCTGACGGCCTTGTCCAGGAGGCTCTCGACGCCGAGCCCGCGGCCGAGGACGTAGAGGCCCAACAGACCCGAGATGATGCCGAGCGCCGAGCCGGGATAGCCAAGCGACTCGACGGCGATGGTCATCGGGTAGATGAGCAACAGGATGCCTATGGGCACGAGAATCGTCCCGCGCGTCTCGGGGTCGTCAAGCACCTGCTTGATGGTGTAGTACATCGACTCCAGGTCCTGTGCCTGGCGGACGACGACGCGGCGCACCCCGTCGATGCGGATGCGCGAGCGGATGACCGGGACCACGGACTCGTCCTGGGCACCGTCGGTGACGACCAGGGCCCGGACGTCCTCGCTCGCTGTGAGAGAGGCCAGCACGGTGTCGACCTCCTCGCCGACGGCGCGGTTGGCGGCCACGTCGCCGGCGTCGACGCCCGTGACCGCCGCGACCTCGACCGGTTCGTCGTCTATCTCGTCGGCGATGTGGACCCCCTCGAAGAGGACGTTCACGTCCGAGTCCTCCGGGTCCGCACTGGCCAGCGCGACCGCTGCGTCGACGACGTTGTCGCGGCCGACGACGGGCGTCTCGACGTCGGTCTTGCGACCGAGGTCGTCGTCCAGGTCCACGCACAGCACCAGCAGCATTGGTCGGTGGTACGCCGGCGTCGTTTAACTGTCTTCGGGGATGACAGCCCGTCGCACGCTACGTGTGGCGTTCCACGACCAGCAGTACCGCGAGCCCCACGATAAGCAGAGCGTACGAGCCGGCGGCCATCAGCGCCGCCCCCTCGTCGGCGTACTCGCCGGTCCGGAAGATGATGGCCTTCCGGACCATCGCGATGACGCCCGTGTAGATGACCAGCCGGACGATGCGACGCGTCTCGCTCTCGCGGGTGTAGGCGACGACGGTCTGGTACACCTCGACGATGATAAAGAGGAGCAGGGCGGTGTCGATGAAGCCGACGACGACCAGCGGGTCGGTGATACGGCCGCTGAGCGCGCTCCGGAATATCTGGAGGCCCAAATCGAAGACGCCGATGGCAAACAGCAACACGATGACCAGCGCGGCGATGACCTCGACGTACCGGATGAGTTCCTCGCTGACTGCCAGAATCCGCTGGTCCATCGAGCCACCGGATGGGACTGTGCCGCCGACCGGGTCTGACTCCTCGTCGTTCATATTCTGTGTTAGTATCTGACACGTATCAGCGGCGTGCCCATCTAACGTGGCCCCAGTCTACTGGACGGTGTCCGCGGTGGCCCGTTCCAGCCGAGCGAACAGCTCGATGACCGGCAACGCGCCGCCCCATGCCCTCTCACACCACGGCCGGTCAGATGCGCACGCTTTTTCCCGCTGGACGGTGTCCTAGACGTATACGATGATCTCCGAGGGCTGCGAACAGTGCGCCAAGGGCGGGAAGATGGTGCTGTTCGTCTACGGGTACTGTGACCAGCGGGACTGCTTCTACTGTCCCCTCGGGGAGAACCGCAAGAACGTCACCCAGATGTACGCCAACGAGCGTCCCGTCGAGGACGACAGCGACGTCATCGAGGAGGCAAAGCGCATGAGTGCGCTGGGGACCTCCATCACGGGCGGCGAGCCACAGGAAGTGCTCGACCGGACCTGCCACTACCTCGAACTGCTCAAAGACGAGTTCGGCGAGGACCACCACACTCACCTGTATACGGGTATCACCGGCGGCCGCGAGAACATGCGCCGGCTCTCCGAGGCGGGCCTCGACGAGATTCGCTTCCACCCGCCCCTGGAGCTGTGGGGAGACATGCACGGAACCGAGTGGGAGGAAATCCTCTACATCGCCCGCGAGGAGGGACTCACCCCCGCCTTCGAGATTCCGGGCATCCGCGCCGAGGAGGAGTTCCTCGAGTTCTTAGACGAGGGCGCCGCCGACTTCTGTAACATCAACGAGTTCGAGATGTCCGACGGGAACTACCGCCGGATGCAGGAGGAGGGGTTCGAACTCAAGGAAGACCACATGAGCGCGGTCGAAGGCTCTCACGACATCCTCGAACAGATGGGCGATCACGAGAAGGTGTACTTCTGTACGAGCGTCTTCAAGGACGCCGCCCAGCACCGCTCCCGGCTCAAGCGGATGGCCAAGAACATCCGCCGGGAGTTCGACGACGTCACCGAGGACGGCACGCTCGTCTACGGGAAAGCGTGGGTGAGCGAGGCGAGGCTGAAAGAGCTGGGCGTCCCCGAGGAGTTCTACACGGTCAAGTCCGACCACGTCGAACTGGCCTGGTGGCTCCTCGAAGAGATGGTCGAGGACGGCGACGTCCCCAAGGGCGAACTCGTCGAGCAGTACCCGACCTACGACGGAACGGTGGTCGAGCGGACGCCGCTGTCGGGCGGCACCGGTGGCGAACGGGCGACGGCGGACGACTGAGCGTCGGCTGTCGACGTGTGCCGCGTCCGGCCCCGGTTTTGATGTACTCGTGACGTGTTGTCGGACACTAAGCCCTCCATGAGATTCGCAATCGACAGCGGGAAGCTGCTGTACGCGCTCGGCGTGGCCTTCGCCGCCGCGGCGCTCCTGTACTTCTCGCGTGATGTCGTGTTCAGCCTCTCGATTACGGTCAAGGCGGCGCTGCTCTTTCTCGCGTTCGTCGCGCTGTTTCTCGCCGGCCTCACGGTCAATCGTGA
>JBEQBH010000097.1:0-5123 GCA_041639955.1 Halobacteriales archaeon
TACTTCCTCGGGGCCGCGCTGGCGTTCTGGTTCGTCTTCACCGCGATGGCGAGCTTCCGCACCCGGAACAACCCACAGGGGATGGTCCGCCTGGAGCTGACCCGGCAGGGCGAGAAACGGACGGTGACCGTCTCTCGCCAAGAGTACCAGCGCTACGCGGAGGCGATTCGCAGCGACGGCGGCGAGAGCGCGGAGGTGATTCGCGAGCTCGAATCCCGCGCCGGGCTCGAGAGCAGTGACCGCGACGACGCCCACGACGGCTGACCGACGAGCCTTTTTAGGCGCCACGGCGAACGTACGGCCAATGGCAAACTCGAACGCGAAGGGGGACCGCCGCGAGCGGGAGCTGGTCAACGCGTTAGACGAGGCCGGCTTCGCGGTGATGCGCGCGCCGGCGAGTGGCAGCGCCACCGAGCGGGAACTACCCGACGTGCTGACCGGTGACGGGGAGACGTTCTACGCCATCGAGGCGAAATCCAGCGCCGGGGACCCCATCTATCTGGACGGCGAGGAGATAGAGGCCCTGCTCTTTTTCGCGCGGAACTTCGGCGCGAAACCCCGGGTCGCAGTCCGTTTCGACCGCGAGGACTGGTACTTCTTCCATCCCGGCGACCTCTATACGACCGACGGCGGCAACTACCGCGTCAAGAAGGAGACGGCGCTGGCCGAGGGGACCGACTTCGACGAGTTCGTCGGCAACACCCGCAAGGTGACCCTCGACGAGGTGGCCGACGACAGCGGCCCGGACCAGGCGGTGCTCGATATCCTCTCGGCGTTCGAGCGGGGCGACCTCTCGAAAGACGAGGCGGCGGAGATGCTCTAGCGAGCAGGTCGCCGACCGTAGCGTCCCGCGCTCACTCGACCAGTTGCTCGTCGGTCCGCTCCAGACGCGACCGCGGGAACGCGTAGCGACGGGGCGACGACCGGCGGGTGTCGGACAGATACGTCGCCTCCACGACGCGGTCGTCGGCGGGGTAGCCGTCGTTGCGCTCGTACTCGGCGACGGTCTCGCCCGTCGCTTCGATGACGCGCTCGTCGGCCCGGTCGTCGAGAACGCGGGCGACGACGAGGCGCTTGCCCGTCTCGCGGTCGAGGACGATATCGCCGGGGACGAGCCGACAGCGCCGGCAGCGGTGAGGCGGGGTGTCGGCCCCGGGGACGAACGTGACACGACCACAGACGTCACAGCGCGCCCGCTCGCGGCCCGGCGGGGCGACGCTGCGGGCGGTTATCTCGATGGCGACCCGCCGCAGGTGTTTGCACTGCTCGCCGCGGATTCGGTGGTCGGGGCAGCTACAGCTGTGCTCGCGCAGGTCGACGCGGTAGGTGTGGTCACTCTCCGTGGTGACGGCGTAGGTGTCGTCCTCGCGGCGGTCGACCAGCATCCGTTCGGTCCAGGCGCGACGCGAGCGGGCGTCGAGTCGCTCGGGGTCGGGTGCCAGTGCAGTCGGCTCGGTGTCGTTCGAGGGACTAATCAGTGTCATAACGGGCGGACACGGCTGTTTTTCTCGGTGTGTCCAGTCGAAACGTAGGGTCCGAACGACCCTAAATCACTCGGCGGTTCGCTCGCTTCGACACCCTTTTGCCCGCCCCGGGGATATCGCGGGACATGGAAATCGAGCGGGAGACAATCGCACAGGTCGTCATCTCGGCCATCGCCCTCGTTACCTTCGTCGCCGCAACCGTCTACGTCGCCTCAACCTACTCGGCGAACGGTGGGCTCACTCCGCAGGGCGGCACGGCGCTGGTCGGCGCTATCGGGCTCTTCGTCGTCGTGATGCTCGGTACGGGCCTCTGGCTGGAACGCCAGCAGTTCTAGGCTTCGGCCTCGTCGTCGCCGTTCTCCTCGCGCCAGTCCTCCAGTTCGTCGTCCTCGGCGTCGTCTATCTTCTGCTCGTAGTAGGCCATCGGGTGCGAGATGCGCTCACAGAGGTCGTCCATGTTGACACAGTCGCCGTAGGACTGCATGGTCGAACACGCCGGCGTCGAGTACTCGGTCGGGCTGGTGTCCCCGCGGATGTGGTCGACCTGATAGCGGGTCGCCTCCTCCCCGAACCCGGGGTTGACGTTGAAGAGGTCGACGATCTCGTCGGTCGTCATCCCGATGCTCGTGAGGAAGGCGGCGATGGCAAAGCGGGAGTGGTGTTCGAGGTGTTCGCCCTTCTGGACCTGGTCCAGCAGCGACTGCATACACGGCGGGAACAGCTCCGGAACGACGGTGTCTATCTCGCGGGTCAGGTCGAGCTCCGCGAGCACTTCGTTTAGCCGCTCGACCTCGTCGTCGAGTTCGTCGGCGATGGCGTCGGGCACCTGGAACGGGAGCCCCTCGGTGACCCGGTGGCGAATCGCCTGCTTCAACAGGACGTGGAGTTCGTCGGCCGCGATACGGACCTCCCCGTCGGCCAGGGGTCGGTTGACCAGCCGCCAGCGGTCCCCACGCTGGTCGGCCGCCAGGTCGAGATACGTCCCCACCTCGACCCAGTACCCGCCGTCGGCGTCGGTGACGGCGCTGGCGAGGTCGAACTCGGCCAGGAGCTGGTCGAGGCTCACCCGTTCCGTGCTCGTCGACTTGAACTCCGTCGTCGCCGCGAACTCCTCGCTGAACCGCTCCTGGGCCGTCTCGGCCTCGGCCTGGGCGTACTTGCGGGTACAGACGTGCGTATCGACCAGCGAGACGAGCACGCGAGCGACGGGGTAGGAGAGCAGTTCGACGCGGGTGCGGCGGTGTGGCTCGCCGACCGTGCCGTCGGTGATGGCGTGTTCGACCCGCTCCACGGCCCGCTGGGTGACCGCCTCGTCCGTCGCGACCACCTCGCCCAGGTCGACCGCCGCCGTCTCGACGGCCTCGCGGGCGGCGGCCAGGAACGGGTAGCGCGCGTGGAGGGGCTGCATGGACACCGCTTGCTCGTCGGGCCGAATAAAATTGCCGTCCCAACATCACGGACTGACCCGGGTGAAACACGGCCTGTCGGCCACACGACGGGGCCGATACTGGACTGCCGAGCCGCTCGACGTTCCCGAGGGCCGTCGCTACCGCTCAGACCGCCCCCTACGTCCTCCGCGGGTCACTTCGTTCCCCGCTCCGGTACGAGGCCTCTCTCCAGTCGGCCTCGCTAGGTCCCGTGCTGCCAGGAATCCATATACTCGGCCTGCGTGTCGGTCAGCGCGTCGAACTCGACACCCTCGGCGTCTAGTTTTATTTCCGCGACCTCCTTGTCCAGCCTGTCGGGCACGTCGTGGACGCCCGCCTCGTACGCGTCGCCGTTCTCGACCAGTTCGCGGACCACGACGGCCTGGATGCCGAAACTCTGGTCCATCACCTCGACCGGGTGGCCCAGCGCGATGGGGGTCGCCAGGTTCACGAGTCGGCCCTCCGCCAGCACGTTCAGCCGGCGGCCGTCGGCCATCTCGTAGGCCTGGACGCCGTCGCGAGCCTCGTAGGTGTCGGCGGCGAGGTCCGAGAGGGCGTCGAGGTCGATTTCCACGTCGAAGTGGCCGGCGTTGGCGAGCAGGACGCCGTCCTGCATCGCCTCGAAGTGCTTTTCGACGATGACGTCGCGGTTGCCGGTGGTCGTGATGAACACGTCGCCTTCGGCGGCGGCTTCGGCCATCGGCATGACGTCGTACCCCTCCATGTGTGCCTCCAGCGCGCGGCGGGGCTCGACCTCCGTGACGACCACGTCGGCGTTCTGGCCGCTGGCCTTCTTCGCGACACCCTTGCCACAGTGGCCGTAGCCCGCGACCACGACGGTTTTGCCGGCCCACGAGAGGTTCGTCGTCATCGCTATCGAGGCCAGCGAGGACTCGCCGGTGCCGTGGACGTTGTCGAAGAGGCGCTTCATCGGCGTGTCGTTGACGGCGAAGACGGGGTAGTCGAGCTGGCCGTCCTCGTCCATCGCACGCAGGCGGTGGACGCCGGTGGTAGTCTCCTCCGCGCCGCCGACAATAGTGTCGATGAGCTCGGGGTAGTCCTCGTGGATGGCTGCGACGAGGTCCATCCCGTCGTCGACGGTGATGGTCGGCTCGTGGTCGATGACGGCCTCGATGGCGGCGTAGTACGCCTCGTCGTCGACGCCCCGTTCGGCGTAGGACGTGACACCGTCGACGGCGTCGAGGGCGGCGCTGACGTCGTCGTGTGTCGAGAGGGGGTTACAGCCGGTGATGGCGACCTCCGCGCCGCCGGCGGCCAGAAGCTCGGCCAGGATGGCCGTCTTCGCCTCGACGTGCATCGCCATGCCGATGCGCTCGCCCGCGAAGGGCTGTTCGGCCTCGAACTCAGAGGCCAGTGCGTCGCAGATGGGCATGTGCTGGGCTGCCCAGTCCATCTTCCGGCGGCCCGACTCCCGGGCCGCGTCGGCATCGTCAAGTCGCTCAGAAATGGGCGCTGTCATGCCCGAGAAGAAGGCGAGAGGTCGTAAAACGCTACCGAAGCCGATTGTAGAACTTCCGGTATCTCTGGCCGGAACCGGGAAATGACGACAGCAGTACGTCTCAGTTACCGTTGCCGCGGGCGTGTTCCGGGGGCCCGCCGCTGTCGTCGTCGGTTTCGGCCGTCTCGTTCTCGTCGTCAGTCTCGTCAGCGTCGCTGTCGTCGTCAGTCTCGTTCTCGTCGTCGGTCTCATCAGCGTCGCTGTCGTCGTCAGTCTCGTTCTCGTCGTCGGTCTCGTTAGTGTCGCTGTCGTCGTCAGTCTCGTTCTCGTCGTCGGTCTCGTTAGTGTCGCTGTCGTCGTCAGTCTCGTTCTCGTCGTCGCTATCCTCGGGCGGGCCGGCGTGTGCGGGCGGCCCGCGCTTGTCGTCCTCAGTCTCGTTGTCGTCCCCGCCGGCGTGTGCGGGTGGTCCGCGCTTGTCGCCCTCAGTCTCGTTATCGTCCCCACCGGCGTGTTCAGGTGGCCCGCGTTTGTCGTCGTTCTCACCGGGTGGGCCGGCCCACGGCGGCGCGTTGCCGGGGTTGTTCTCGGTCACGTACTCGCTGACCTGCTGGCCGATACCGGTCGTGTTGCCCGAGAGCAGCGACTGGACGAACGCCGAGACGCGTGCACCGAAGCCGACGGATTCGTTCTCGCTCGAAACGGTCAGGTCGGCCGTCGTCGAGCCCGTGGCGTTACCGGCGGTCGCGGTCACCT
>JBEQBH010000098.1:0-5109 GCA_041639955.1 Halobacteriales archaeon
CACGAATGCACGTGTTCGGGTCGAGCGGTGTCCGGGGCGTCGCGGGCGAAGAGCTGACGCCGGAGGACGCCATGCGGGTCGCACAGGCCGCGGGGAGCGTCTGGGCCGCCGACACCGACCGGGTCGCAGTCGCCCGGGACACCCGAACGACCGGGCGGACCTTCGCGAACGCCGTGACGAGCGGGTTCACCGGACTGGGGTTCGACGTCGACCGATTGGGCGTCGTCCCGACACCGGGGCTGCAGGCGTACTGCGAGTCCGAGGGGATTCCGGGGCTGATGGTGACGGCGAGTCACAACCCGCCCGCGTACAACGGTATCAAGCTCGTCGGCGCCGACGGCATCGAGCTGCGCCGCAAGACGTTAGACGAAGTCGAGCGCGCGCTGACCGGGGAGCCGAGCCACGCGTCCTGGGACCGGATGGGGACCGACCGGCGCGTCGAGCACGCCCGACGTGACTACCGGGCCGGCGTCCTCGCTGCGGTCGACCGCGAGCGCATCGCCGACGCCGACCTCACCGTCGTCGTCGACCCGGGCCACGGCGCGGGCGCACTGGTCAGCCCGGAGCTGTTCCGCGAACTGGGCTGTACGGTCCACACGGTCAACGCCCAACCCGACGGCCACTTCCCCGGCCGGAACCCCGAGCCGGTCGCCGCGACGCTTGGTGACCTCCGGAGCTACGTCAGGGCGACCGACGCGGACCTCGGTATCGCCCACGACGGCGACGGGGACAGGGCGATGTTCGTCGACGAACGGGGCGAACACGTCGACGGCAGCGCGATGTTCGCGGCGCTGGCCGCCGCGGAACTGCGGGCGGGCGACGGCGTCGTCAGCGCGGTCAACGCCTCCCAGCGCATCGTCGACGTGGTCGAGGAGGCCGGCGCGACCCTCTCGCTTACCCCCATCGGGTCGACGTACATCGTCAGCCGCATCAGGGAGTTCCAGGCCGAGGGGACCCACGTGGCCATCGCGGGCGAGGGCAACGGCGGCATCCTCTTTCCGGACTACCGCATCGCCCGCGACGGCGCCTACACCGCCGCCCGCTTCTGTGAGCTACTGGCCGACCGGCCGGCAAGCGAGCTTGTGGCCCCCTACGACGACTACTACAACGTCCGCCGGAACCTCCACGTCGACGGCGAGGCCGACCGGGAGTCGATGCTCGCCGGCATCGAGGGCCACGCCACCGAGTCGGTCGCCGACCTCGACACGACAGACGGCTGGCGGCTGGACTACGGCGATGGCTGGGTACTGGCCCGCCCGTCGGGCACCGAGCCGGTGGTCCGTGTCTACGCCGAGGCCCGCACCCCGGAACGGGCCGAGGAACTCGCCGGCCAGATGGTCGGCGCGGCCGAGCGCGGCGGGTAGTCGCCGAAGAGGGCGGCTCAGTCGTCGGCCGGAATCGGGTCCCCGTGGGACACCTCGTCGCCGAGCAGCGACATGAACTGCGCGAGCCACTCGGGATGGTCGGGCCAGGCCTGTCCGGTGACGAGGTTGCCGTCGGTCACGACCTCATCGACCCACGAACAGCCGGCGGCTTCGCACTCGGCGCGGCAGGCCGGATACGACGTCATCTCGTAGCCGTCCAGTACGTCCGCGGCGGCGAGAATCTGTGGTCCGTGACACAGCGCCGCGACGGGCTTGTCCGCCTCGAAGAAGTGCCGTACCGCATCGAGGACTTCGTCGTAGGTCCGGAGGTACTCGGGCGCGCGACCGCCGGGGACACAGAGCGCATCGTAGTCGCTCGGTGTCACATCGGCCATCGTCGCGTTCAGGACGAAGTCGTGCCCGCGGGACTCCATGTAGGTCTGGTCGCCCCGGAAGTCGTGTATCGCTGTCTTGACCGTCTCCTCGGCCTCCCTGTCGGGACACACCGCGTCGACCTCGTGGCCGACCATCTGCAGCGCCTGGAACGGCACCATTATCTCGTAGTCTTCGCCGAAGTCGCCGACTATCATGAGGATGTCTTTGCCCATAGGTATCACCAGTGACGGCTACGTGTGTGGTCAAAATAAAATCACATGAGAATTAATGACTATCTGTCATTTGTCGGGCGAGGTGACGACGACCCGGTAGCTACGACGGTCACAGCGCGTCGTGCTCTTCGAGCGCGTCCTCGATGGCCGCCTGCTCCTCGCGGGCCTCCCCCAGTTCCGCCGCGACGGCGCCGCTCGCCAGGCGCTCGCGCTCGTCCTCATCCAGTTCCGCCCGTGCCAGCGCGCTCTCGCGCAACCGCTCGTAGTCCTCGCGGCGGGCGAGTGCCCGCACGTCACGCAGTCGCTCAATAACCTCGTCGTCAGCGAACCCCGAGAGCACCGAGCGGTACTCGCGGACGAGCCACGGGAGGTGGTCGGCCGGCGGCGGCGGCCACCCGACCGTCAGGGGCTCGGCGTCGAGGGTGCGGAGGTAGGTCCGCCGGGTGCCGACGGCGCGCTTCAGCGCCGCGGTGTCGTCGACGTAGTGGTCGAGTTTCGAGGCGGAGTAGTCGGCGTATTCGAGCAGTGTCGGAATCGTCTCGGCGCCGGCGTCGTACCGCTCGACGTAGCCCACCAGGTCCTCGGGCGGGGACTGAAACTCGACCAGCGGGTACGCATCGGCCCGGGACAGAGCCGACAGTACCTCCCGGGCCGGCGACGACGACCGGAACTCCCGAAAGGCCGCCCGCACGCGCTCGTCGTAGCGCTCGATGGGGTCCCGGAGGTGTTCGACCGGCGCGTCGAGGTCGGCCTCGCCGAGCCGCTGGAGTCGCTCTAGCTCCTCGATGCGGTCGTCCAGCTCGCCGAGGCGCTTGCGGGCGTCCCGGCGGGCCTCCCGATACCGCTCGCGGGCCTGTTCCCACTCGTCTAAGCGGCCGGCCACGTCGCCGACCGGGTCGAGCTTCCGCCGGGCGGTCTCGAAGTCCGACTCGCTGAGCCGTCGCTGCTGGAGGTAGTCGTCGACGGCCTCGAACGTCTCCTTCTCGGGGAGGTCGTCGCCGAGGTCGTCGGTCAGTTCGGCGACCCGCCCCTCGAACTCCGTAAAGGCCTGGAAGTTCCCGCTCCCGGTGGCGGTGTCCTCGTACCGGTCGAGCAGGTCGTGCAGTTCCCGATAGAGCTCCCGACAGCGGCGCAGTTCGGCCTCGCCTATCTCCTCGACCCGCTCGCGGGCCTGCCGTCGCTGTGTGGCAGCGTCCCGGAGCCGCTGAGCGGCGTCTGTCATCAGTAGACGTCGTCGGGGTCGAACACCTTCTGGCCGACCTCCTCGCCGTCGAGGGTCCGATAGAAACAGGACTCGTAGCCGGTGTGGCAGGCGCCGCCGGACTGGTCGATGCGGTACAGCAGCGCGTCGCCGTCACAGTCGACCCGAACCTCCTCGATTTCCTGTGTGTGGCCGCTGGTCCCGCCTTTCTTCCAGATTTCGTCGCGGCTGCGGGAGTAGTAGTGGGCGTATCCCGTCTCGCGCGTCTTCTCGAGGGCCTCCTCGGTGACGTAGGCGAGCATCAGTACCTCGCCTGACTCGGCGTCCTGGGCGACCGCCGGAATGTACTCGCTGTCGTCGAAGGCCAGCGTGACATCGGCCATGAATCGAGCGTCGCCTGTCCCGAAGATAGGTCTTTTGCACGTCACGCGAAGCCAATCGCCGACAGCAGCGCGTACAGCACGTCGCCGTAGGTGAGCGCCGCGACCAGCCCGACGAACATCGGGACGAGGAAGGGGATGCCCGGCGACACCCACACCTCGTCGGCGTCGGCGACCAGTTCCAGGCCCCCCCGCAGCGTCTCGGGGTCGGTCCCGTAGGCCGACCCCTCGATGTCGTCGAGGAACCGCTCGGCCCCCCAGGGGTCGGCCGCGGTCGGGTCGCCGGCGGACTGGTCGTCGGCCGACGCCCCCTCGTCGGTCACGGGGTCGTCGACACCCCCATCCGTCGCGAACGAACCGTCCCCCGGCGGGTTCGGGTCGGCGGGCAGCGAGTCGGGGTCGCGGTGGGCTGTGGGGTCGGCTCGCAGTGCCCCCAGGTTCGTGCCGCGCCACTGGAGGTACATCCGGAGCGCGTCCAGGTCTAGCCCCGAGCGCGTGAACCCGTCGGCGTCCTCCAGCAGCCGGCCGTACTCCTCGGTGAGACGGTCGGCGGCCACCGGCTTCCCCAGGAACATCGCCCAGGAGAACCGCCCCCGGAGGAGGTTGCCGGCCGCGACGCCGAGCGGGTAGACCACCCCCGCAAGCACCGTGTTCGAGAGGATGGTCAGCGAGAAGACGCCGACGAGGGACGGCTCAAGCGGGAGCGACGTCGTCTGGAGATAGTAGGTGGGGTACGCCGGAAAGAGGACAGCCACGAGCATGAACGCCTTCGCGTCGGCGCCGCCGAAGCCGCCGATGAGCCAGAACCCGTAGGCAAGCGGCGCGACAAAGCCCAGGCTGATAGCGACCTGGATGAAGAACAGACGGCCGCTTGTCGGCCCGGTCACGACGGCGTAGGTGTCCCAGAGCAACAGCACGACGGCCAGGACAGCCAGTGGGAGCCACGTCCTGTTGGGGACCCGCCGGGTCTCGATATCGCGGTAGGCCGCCCAGCCGAACACGGGGACGGCAAGCAGTCGCAGCAGGTCCGGTGTCGACCCCAGCACGACTGCCCATGCCACGTCGACGGTCCTAATGGTTCCGGAACACCGGGAACGGGCCGGCGGCTGGCCGTTTCGGCCCGCCGCTGTCGGCACGCGAGTCCAGCGGCTAGTCGGGAAGGAGAGACGGGAACGTGAGTTCCCTGAGAATCGCGCGTTCAGCGAACGCACGTGTCCGTGTTTAGATGACGCGGTTCTGCAGGTAGTCGAGGTGCTTGGCGTTGTAGACGATCTTGACCTCGTCGGCGTCGGGGCTGCCGATGCAGGTCAGTCGGACGTTCTTTTCGTCGACTTCCTCGTCGCTGAGGATCTGCTGCATGTCCATGTCGATGTCGCCTTCGAGGACGATGGCGGCGCAGTTCGCACAGGCGCCGGCGCGGCAGGAGAAGGGCCAGTCGTAGCCCTGGGCCTCCGCCGCTTCGAGGATATACTCGCCCTCGTTGACTTCGAGCGAGCCGTAGTCCTCGTCGTCGAGGTCCATATCCTGGGCCTCGCCGAAGACGTCATCGTCGTACA
>JBEQBH010000099.1:0-5101 GCA_041639955.1 Halobacteriales archaeon
CCGGTTCGAATCCGGTCCCACGCATATCCTGTTGCAAACAAGCTCGTGAGCGACTGTTACGTGTCGAGCGGATTCGAAGCACGGAACGAGCGAGCGGCGCGAGCGAAGTTCAGGCGGTTCGAATCCGGTCCCACGCATATTCTGTCGCGAGCAAACTCGCGAGTGACAAATTCGTTCACGGATTCGTACCCTGGAAGACGAACGCGGTGAGTCTTCATCCGGTTCGAATCCGCACCCACTGGTGTCTCAAACCGGTCTCTGTGACCGATAAACTCAGATGTGATAATTTGGCCAGTACTTTTTTTAACAGATGCGCCCATGTGTGTAACATGGCACCGTTTTGGTGCCACTACCCCCCACCCCCCACCCCCACTTTCCATACTTTTGACCGATCGGTACCAGCGGGTCGATTCCACGCGGAACTGCCGGTGACTATGGACGGGTGCGCTGTTCACTTTCCTCGTCGCGTCCGCCCCGCGCAAAATTGACGGGGCAGGATTCGAACCGGGGCAAGGCGGTCGGCCTCACTTCGCTCGGCCGCAGGGCCTCTCTTGCTCGAATCCTGCGTTACCATCGGCTCCTCACGTTCGTTCGGAGCACGATGGAAGGGGCGGGATTCGAACCACGCGGAGCCCTGCGAGGGAAACTACCAGGCCGTTTTCTGGCATGTTGGCCGGCAGCGCTCTACCACTGAGCCACCCTTCCGAACGGTACCCAGTAGGTCTGTGGGGGACAAATATGTGACGGGGCACCTATCGACAGCACCAGCAGGTCGCCCGCTCGGCAGTATGTATTTGTGGCTTCCGTTCGATTGTCATGTCGTGAGCTATACACGAGTCAACTACGAGGACGTCGACCCGGCCGGCGACGCGATGCACTTCCTGCGAGACCCTCTGGAGTGTTCGAACCTCGGGGTCACCGTCGTCGAGTGCGAGCCGGGCTGGACGGGGAAAGAACACGACCATGGCGGCAAGGGACACGAGGAGGTGTACGTGCTCGTCGAGGGGGCGGCGACGGTCGAAGTAGACGGTGACGCAGTAGAGCTAGAAGCGGGCGATGCGCTCAGAATCGACCCGGACGCCCGACGGCAGATTCGGAACGGCGACCGGGAGAGCCTGTTCGTCCTCGTCGGGGCGCCGTAAGTCGCGGTTTAGTAGCTGCGCTCTTTCGGCTGGTAGGTCTCTTCGTCGCCCTCGAGTTCGACGGGCTTGTAGTACAGCTCCGGCGTGCCGTCCGACCAGGCCAGCATCGTGTGCTTGATCCACTCGTCGTCCTTTCGCTCCTGGTGTTCCGCGCGCCAGTGGGCGCCGCGGAACTCCTCGCGGGCCAGCGCACCGAGCGTGATCGCCTCGGCCACGTCGAGGATGTTGCGCGTCTCGATGGTGTGGATGAGGTCGGTGTTGTAGGTTCGCGAGGGGTCCGAGACGGCCACGTCCTCGTAGGCTTCTCGGGCCTCGCGGATGTCACGCAGCGCGTCCTCGAGGTTCTCTTTCTCCCGGAAGACGTTGACGTTCTCCGTCATCGTCTCCTGGACGTCCGCGCGGACGTTCGCGTGGTTGATGCCGTCGTCCTCCAGCAGCGTCTCGATACGCTCGCGTTCGTTCTCGACGGCGTTTTCGATGACTGCGGTCGGTTCCACCGCGGCGCCGTCGGCGACGACGTCCTCGCTGCCCGCATCGATAGCACCCGGCTCGACCGGCGGCTGGACCGCACCGTCCTCGGTCTTGGCGGAGGGGCCGGTACCGATTTCGGCTGCCTTCATGTCCTTGCCGGCGGCGTGCCAGCCGGCGCGGGCGCCGAAGACGAGCAGTTCCGGCAGGGCGTTGCCGCCGAGGCGGTTCGCGCCGTGCAGCGAGACACACGCGGTCTCGCCGGCGGCGTAGAGCCCGTCGATACAGGTCTCGCCGTTCTCGTCACACTCGATGCCGCCCATGGCGTAGTGCTGGCCGGGCTTTACCGGCATCGGCTCGTCCAGCCCGTCGACGCCCTCGAAGTCCTCGGCGAGGTGGAGGATGTTCTCCAGTCGGTCGAGGATGCGCTCCTCGCCCAGATGACGCATGTCGAGGTCGACGTGTTCGTCATCGATACCCCGGCCCTCGTTTATCTCGGTCAGCTCGGCTCGGGAGACCACGTCGCGGGAGGCCAGCTCGCCGTCGTTGTTCGCGTAGCCGTACTCGAACATGAACCGCTCTTCCTCCCCGTTGTAGAGGATACCGCCCTCGCCGCGGACCCCCTCGGAGATGAGCACCCCGGTCGAGGGAAGCGTCGTCGGGTGGAACTGTATCATCTCCATGTCCTCCATCGGGGCGCCGGCGCGGTAGGCCATCGCACAGCCGTCGCCGGTGTTGGCGACGGCGTTGGTGGTGTGGTCGAAGGCCTGCCCGAGCCCGCCGGTGGCGAGGATGACGCCGTTGTTGGCTCTGAACCCGTGTATCTCGCCGGATTTGATGTCGTAGGCGACACAGCCGTGACACTCGCGGTCTTCGGGGTCGTCGTGGTCTGTCACCGCGAGGTTGGTGACGTACCACTCGTCGTACACCTCGATGCCGCGCTTGACCGCCTGCTCGTACATGGTGTGCAGCAGGTGGTGGCCGGTCTCGGCGCCGGCGTAGGTGGTCCGGGGGAACGACATCCCGCCGAAGGGGCGCTGGGAGACACGGCCGTCGTCCTCACGCGAGAAGGGCATGCCCCAGTGTTCTATCTGGACGACCTCCTCGGGTGCGGACTTCGCGAACGTGTCGACGGCCGGCGCGTCGGCCAGATAGTCCGCTCCCTTGATAGTGTCGTACGCGTGGAGGTCCCAGGAGTCGCCCTCCCGGAGCGCAGCGTTGATACCACCCTCGGCCGCGCCCGTGTGACTGCGAACCGGATGCAGTTTGGTCACGAGGGCCACGTCGGCCCCTTCCTCGTCCGCTGCGATAGCCGCTCTGAGGCCGGCGCCGCCCGCGCCGACCACGATGACGTCGTGTTCGTACATTGTGTGGTAAAGGTTCTCTGGGGGTCCTTAGGACTACCAGAACTTCAGGTTGTTCTTGACTGCCTCGCGTTTCAGCTCCTGGATGTGCTCGGTCAACGGGATGTCCTTCGGGCACACCTCGGTACAGGAGAACTGGGTCTGGCACCGCCAGACGCCGTGTTCCTGTTCGATGATACGCAGGCGTTCTTGCTTGCGGTTCTCGCCTTCGCGTTCGTCCATCGCGAAGCGGTAGGCCTTGTTGATGGCCGCGGGACCGAGATACTCGTTGTCGCCGGCGGCGATGTTACACGAGGACATGCAGGCGCCACACCAGATACACCGCGTGGACATCTTCACCTTCTCGCGGTTTTCCCGTGTCTGGCGCTGCTCTTCGAGGCCGTCCTCGGGGAGTTCGTCGGCGTCGAAGTACGGCTCGACGGCGTGCATCTGGTCGTAGAAGTGCTCCATATCCACGACGAGGTCCTTGACGACCTCCTGATGGGGGAGCGGTTCGATGCGGACCGGCGATTCGAGGTCGGCCATCTGCGTCTTACAGCCCAGACGCTGGCGCCCGTTGACGAAGAGGGCGTCCGACCCACAGACGGCCTGTCGACAGGAGTGTCGGAAGGTCAGCGACGAGTCGTACTCGTCCCGGGCGTAGATGAGGGCGTCCAGTACGGTCATCCCCTTGTGGAACGGGACCTGGAAGTCGTCGAAGCGGGGCTCCTGTTTCCCTTCGACCTCCGGGTCGTAGCGGAACACTTTGAGGAGGATGGTATCCTCGTCGTCGAGACTCGCCTCTTCGGTTTCGCGCTGGGCCTCGCGTTCGGCCTCCCGTTCGCGCTTTTCGGCCCGGCGGCGCTCGCCCGGGGACTCGACCGCCTGGTTTTCGGCCTGTTCTTCGGTTTCGGTCTCCTGTTGTTCTATTGTACTCATTATAGGAACCCGTTCATGGCGAGTGCGACTCGCGTTCCCTGTGCGACCAGCAGCAGGCCGGCGGCGACCAGCCCCCACTTGACGGCGGTCTTCTGCGTGCCCTGGATGCCCTGGTTGACGAGGGCGTTGTAGACCCCGTTGACGCCGTGGAACGTCGCGGTCACCAGGAACAGCCACATCGTCGCGAAGTAGCCGACCTGACTCATCCGGGCCTGCGTGCCGGCGAAGGTGATGTCGGCCGCGTGGTTGGCAAAGTGCAGCAGGAGGAAGTGGAAGGCGAGGACGCCGATGAGGAACACCGCCGTCAGCCGCTGGAGCAGCCAGCGGCGACCGCCCCGCTCGAAGGAGGAGTAGTGTTCGGCCATTAGACCAACGGCCCCCCGAGGAAGGTCGGAATGCTCGCGACGGTGATGGCACCGGTCAGCACCATCGACGCGTAGAAGCTCTTGTCCTGTGCCTCAAGCCCGACGCCAAGGTCCACCATCAGCAGCCGGACGCCGTTCAGTATGTGGAAAACGGCGACTGCCAGCAGACCCACTTCGAGGAACCGAACGACCAGCAGGGCTTCGAGCCCCTGCAGTGTGTTTGTGTACAGGTCGGCACCTCCAAGCGAGGTACTCAGCACGGCGATGTGGGTAAACAGGTATCCCACAAGCACCCAGCCGGTGAACTTGTGGAATATCCAGGCCCACATTCCGGCCGAGAACTCCCGCCACCGTCCGAAGTCCTCGACGGAGCCACGGTTGTAAGACTGACTCATACAGGGGGGTTAGTCCGGGGACAGATAGTAGTTACTACCGCGTGCGCCTTTCGCCGGAACCCACAGTCGGCGCCGCTACCTGCTTCGGACACACGGGTCCGAACCCGGTCGTCAGCTCAGCGGGTCGCTGGGATGTCGTCATGCACCGGTGCTTCGCTGCTCCGTTCGAACGCTCGCAACGTTCGGTCGTCGAGGTGGACCAGATGGCACAGCGGGTTGCCGGGGTAGACCAGCGGGTTCTCCAGCACCCCGACGAGCAACCCGGTGAACGGGGCTGTGACGGTCGTGCTGTCGGTCTTGAAAGGGTTCGCGATGGTACAGATGGTCTCGCCCTCGTAGACGAGCCCGCCCCGCTCGTGATGCATGTCCACGAGACCCCCGGCGTCGGCCCGAATCCAGGTCTTCTCGTTGGAGTTCTCGATGACGGTGCGCCAGCCCGGCCAGCGGAC
>JBEQBH010000100.1:0-5082 GCA_041639955.1 Halobacteriales archaeon
TGTCGCCGATGTGGTCGATGACGCCGATGACGTCCGTGGCTTTCGTCCCGCCCATGGCCATCGTCACCTGGCCGTCGAACTCCTTCTCGGCGATGGCCGTGTTTGCCTCGTACTCGGTCTCCATGACTCGGCCGGCGTAGGCGTCCATTACGACCGGGAAACCCACGAGAGAGGCGTGTGAGCGATGTGCCGCAGAATAGGCGTCGTTGATGTAGGCGTCGAACTCGGGCGCGAGCGTCTGTACGAACTCGGTCTCGGATTTGACTTCCGGCTCCTCCTCGGGGAGTTCGCCGTCGGCCATCCGTGTGTTCTCCAGGACGAGCACGTCGCCGCCCTCCAGGTCGTCGATGGCCTCGAGGGCCTCGTCACCGTACGTGTCGGCCACGAAGTCGACATCGTGGTCGATGTGGTCCGCCAGAATATCGGCGTGCTGGGACAGAGAGAGGAAGTCGTCGTCGCCCGGCCGACCCTGATGGGCCATGACGGCGACGGCGAAATCGCGGTCGACCAGCTCGCTGAGCGTCGCCGCGTGCCGGCCAAAGCGGCGGTTGTCCTGTACTTCTCCGTCCTCTATCGGCGAATTCAGGTCAAAGCGGATGAGGACGCGCTGTCCGTCGTCGAGGTCATCGAGCGTCTGGAACGTCATACGCGAGACCTCTCCCGCCGCCGGCTTAACGGTTTCCGAGTCGAGTCCCCCGAGATGATAAAACACGACAGTCGCGACTCAGAAATAGAAAAAACGAAAGAACGAGCGCGAGTCGACTTACGCTTCGGTGATGTACTTGGCGACGTCGAGCATCCGGCACGAGAAGCCGTACTCGTTGTCGTACCAGGTGAGGATTTTCGTCTGGCCGTTGACGATGTTGGTCTGTCCGAGGTCGACCTGCGTGGAGTAGGGGTCACCGAGGATGTCCGTCGAGACGATCTCCTCGTTCGTGACGCCCATGACGCCCTCCAGCTCACCGGTGGCGGCGTCCTCGAAGGCGGCGTTGACCTCGTCTTCGGTCACGTCGTCCTCGAGGTCGACGACCAGTTCGGTGATAGAGCCGTTCGGGACCGGGACGCGGATGGCCATCCCGTCGAGCTTGCCCTCTAGCTGGGGGAGGACCTCGGTGGTCGCCTGCGCGGCGCCCGTCGAGGTCGGGATGATGTTCTCCGCCGCGGCGCGGCGCCGGCGGGGCTTGCTGTTGGGGCCGTCCATCAGGTTCTGGGAGCCGGTGTAGGCGTGGACGGTCGTCAGCTGCCCGGTCTCGATACCGAACTCGTCGTCGAGCACCTTCACGACCGGCGTGATGGAGTTCGTGGTACAGGAGGCGTTCGAGACGACGTCCTCGCCGTCGTACTCGCCGTGGTTGACCCCGTAAACAATCTGCTTGACGTCTTTGTCGCCTTTGGGCGGCGCGGAGATGAGCACCTTGTCGGCGCCCGCCTCGATGTGCTGACTGGCGTCGTCGTACGTACGGAAGATACCCGTACACTCCAGCGCGACGTCGACGTCGAGGTCGTCCCACGGGAGCTGTGTCGGGTCCGTCTCGTGGAAGACGCCCGCCTCGAAGTCGGTGCCGTCGACGGTCAGGACCCCGTCCTCGACGCCGGCACCGGGCAGCTCGCTCATGACGGTGTCGTACTGGGCGAAGTAGCCGATCTCGTCGTCGTCCATCACGTCGTTGATTCCGACGATCTCGATGTCGTCGTTGTCCAGCGAGGCGCGCATTACGTTCCGGCCGATACGGCCGAAGCCGTTCAGACCGACGCGAATTGGGTCACTCATTCCTCTAGAGAAGTGCCGCTTTAGAGTAAAGTGTTTTCGGAGTTAACTCGCCTCCGAATTAGTATTTTCTATCCTCTGTGGCGGTCTCAAGCTATCTCTCTGCTGTCGTTGACTAACCCACTTGTCGACCGAGTCCGTCAGAAGGCTTTTGGGACCGTCGCACATACCACCGGCTACTGATGAGACGGGACGACGACGACCCCTTCGACGAGTTCTTTCGGGAGATAGAGCGGATGATGGACGAGATGATGGGCTCGGAAGGGGACGTCCACATCGACCGCGACGGGTCCGCCGACGGCGGTGACCTCCACGTCGACGTTCACGAGACCGGCGAGGAGGTCCGTGTCGTCGCCGACATCCCCGGTGTCGAGAAAGACGGTATCGACCTGAAATGCGACGGGAGCGTCCTCACTATCGACGCCGGCACGAACCACCGCGAGTACCACGAGCGACTCACCCTTCCCAGCAGAGTCGACGAACACTCGGCCTCGGCGACCTACAACAACGGCGTCCTCGAAGTCACCTTCGACCGCGAGGACGAGTCCGCCGACATCGAGCTGTAGTCCCGCCGTCGTTACGCGTTTTCGGTCGCGGTATCCCGAATTAGCGCCGCCAGCCTGTCCCAGAACCCGTCCTCGTACTTCGTCGCGCTGTCGATGGTCGGGCGCGCGTTGGTCTCGTTGACTACCGTCCGGTCCCCGGCTACGAGCAGGTCCACCCCCAGGTACTCGATATCGAGGGCGTCGGCGGCCCGCTCGGCCAGCACTCGGAGGTCGGCGGGCAGGTCGACCCCCTCGGCGACCGCGCCGCGGTGGACGTTGTGCTTCCAGCGGCCGCGCTCGCGGGCCCCGTCGGGTAGACGGCGTTCGACCGCGCCGACGTACTCGCCGCCGACGACCATCGCCCGGTAGTCACGGGCATCGGGGAGGTACTCTTGGACGATGAAGGACCGGTCGCCGGTCGCCCGGTAGTCGTGGACCAGGTCGAGGTAGTCGGCGATTCCCAGGAAGGAATCGAGGTCGCCCGCGGTCGTCACGCCGACGCCGCGGGTCGTGGAGTTGGGCTTGACCACCACCGGGGGGTCGATGGCCTCGTAGGCCGCGACCAGTTCTGATTCGTCGGCCGGGTTCGACACCATGACGCTCTCGGGGACTGGCACGTCCGTCCGGCCCAGGCGCGCCAGCACGTCGGCTTTGTTGCGCGACCGGAGGACAGCCTCGCGGCCGTTGACCCACGGCGCGTCCAGAAAGGCGTCGGCGACGCCCCCCTCCATCATCCGAGAAGGATAGACGAAACCCACGTCGTAGTCGTCGAAGGAGTTCTCGGTCAGCGGGACGGCTCGCTCGCTGGTGGCGACGTGGCCGACCTCAATACCCCGGTCGGCCAGGGGCTCGCGCATCCGCTCGTAGGTCTCGCTGTTCGTGGCGACCGCGAGGCGTAGCATTCGCTCTCTCTTGGCACCGTTACCGCATCAAATGCCGTGGTCTCGTGGCCACTACTTCTCGGTGTCGTCGCGTCCCGCGGCCAGTGCCCACAGGACGATGAGCAGCCCCTCCAGGCGCGCGACGGTGTACACCCACGGTCGCAGTTCCACGTCGGACTCGACTGTGGCCAGTTCCATCCAGAAGTCGACAACTCTCCGCGGAGCGAGCAGTTCGGCCAGTCCCAGCGCCAGCAGCAGCAATCTGAATGCCATACTGTGACTACGCTCTGACAGCTACATATCATTTTGCTGGGACGGACTGCTCTCTCCCAGTTCGCACTGGCTTCCCCGCTTTCCCGACTGCTTTGACCTACAGCCGCCCGAAAGTCCTCACCCGCTCGCGTCCACGAGCGACACATGTCTTCCACGCCAGTGGCGGCCGCTGTGGCCGGGAGCGCGTTTCATCGCGCGATTCGGGGAAAGGCAGGCCCGGCAGTAGCGATGAAAGATGGAACTCGCAGTCATCAAGCATCCGGCGCCGAAGGCGCCGGTTCTGCCGCGGCGAGCCGACTACCGCCCGCCTTCGGTGGGCGACAGGAGGCGACGCCGCGGTTTTTCCCCAAGTTTTTGCACGACGGAGGGCGCCGTAGGCGCCCGACGGAGTTGCAAAAAGTGGGAGCTCAGGAAATGAGGAGCTCTTCGCCCTTCTCGACCTTGACGCGACAGGACGGCGTGATCTTGTTGTAGGCACGTCGGAACGCTTCCTTGACGTGTTCGGCGTCCTCGACGTTGCAGTAGGCGGTAAAGAGATGCTCGCCGGCGTTCATCCGGGCGGCGGTGCCGACAATCTTCCCGAAGGCGGCCCGCATCCCGTCGGAGACACGGTCGGCGCCGGCGCCGGTCGCCTGCTTGTTCTCGCGCAGGACCTGGTGGGGGAACTTCCGCAGGGTCATGCGGTAGTCGCCTTCCTCGCCGATGGTCTTGATGAGGTGGCGGTTCGCCGAGAGGCGGGAGGCCTCAAGCGAGCCGTGACGGAGCTGCACCTCTTCCTCGACGATGAGGCTGATCTGGACGGGGTACTCGCCCTTGTCTTTGGTCTTGCGACCCATCTCGTGCTGTGCGATCTTCGAGCCGGGGATGCCCGTGATGTACTCACGCCGGGTGTAGGACGGCTTGTCGATGTCCCGGTACATCGAGGCAGGTTTGTCGGACATAGGTACTCTTGGTGGAGACGTGGCCGAGCGTCGGGATAAGAGCTTCGAAGGGCCGTCGCACGGGTGTGTCGAGGTGACACGGGACGCGACTGGGGATATCGGCCGGTAACGCGCGTGTAACCTCGCTTGGGTGTTTATGCCGGTCGGGTCCCAAGAACGGGTACCATGAACATGCTCGTCGACGGCGACTGGCGGACAGATGCGTATCAAAGTACGAACGAGGACGGAGAGTTCGACAGACAAGAGACAAGCTTCCGTGACACGATCGAGGACGACCCCGACGCCCGGTTCCAGCCCGAGGCCGGCCGCTATCACCTCTATGTCTCGAAGGCCTGTCCGTGGGCCCACCGCACACTCCTCGTTCGAGCGCTGAAGGGCCTGGAAGACGCCATCAGCGTCGACGTGGTCGACCCGTTCCGCGGCGAGGGCGGCTGGCAGTTCACGCCCGAAAAGGACGGTTGCACCGAGGACACGCTGTACGGCTCGGACTACCTCCGTGAGCTGTACGTCGAGGCCGACCCGGACATGACCGGCCGCGTGACGGTGCCCGTCCTCTGGGACAAAGCGGAGGAGACCATCGTCAACAACGAGTCGAAGGAGATTCTCCGGATGCTGGACACCGAGTTCGACGACGTTGCGGAACACGACGTGGACCTCTACCCGGAGGGGTATCG
>JBEQBH010000101.1:0-5058 GCA_041639955.1 Halobacteriales archaeon
TCGAACGGCTCATCAACCGCCTGATGCAGACGGACGAGAACACGGGCAAGAAGCAGCTCGCGACGAGCATCGTCAGCGACGCCTTCGACATCGTCCACGAGCGCACCGAGGAGAACCCGGTGCAGGTGCTTGTCGAGGCCGTCGAGAACAGCGCCCCGCGCGAGGAGACCGTCCGCCTGAAGTACGGTGGCATCTCGGTCCCGAAGGCCGTCGACGTCGCGCCCCAGCGCCGCGTCGACCAGGCCCTGAAGTTCATCGCCGAGGGCACCTACGGCGGCTCGTTCAAGACGACCACCAGCGCCGAGGAGGCACTCGCCTCCCTGCTCATCGGCGCCGCCAACAACGACGTCAGCACCTACTCGGTCAACCAGAAAGAAGAGAAAGAGCGCGTCGCGGCCGCAGCGCGGTAATATACGCCGTTTTCTTTCGTTTTTCGCCCGCCAGAAGCGGTCGCGCTGGCGTCGATTACACGGCTCGTTCGGGACGGGGTGTGTAGCGCCCACATCGTAAACCACCATCTATTTTTGGGTTGACGGGCCAGTCCCGGGTATGTCAGGAACGGAGTCGGTCGACCTCGTCGGCGACGAAGCGGTCTCGAATATCGCGCTGGCGGCGGTGCTCGCGGCGCTGACGGCCGCGTTCGCGTACGTCTCGATACCGATACCCGGGCTCCCGGCGCCGGTCTCCTTCCAGGTCTTTGGCGTCTACTTCGCCGGGCTCCTGCTGGGGCCGCGGTGGGGCGGTTTCTCCGTGGCCCTCTACCTGCTTGCCGGCATCGCCGGGGCGCCGGTCTTCTCGAACGGCGCGGCCGGGCTCGGATACGCGCTGGGCCCGACGGGCGGCTATCTCGTCGGCTTCCTGCTGGCGGCGATACTCATCGGGGCAGTCGTCCACCGCGGACTCGACTCGCGACCGCTCAGTGACGTGTCACTCCCGACCCAGGCCGGCGCGCTCGTCGCCGGCCTCGTCGTCATCTATGCCGTCGGCGTCCCGTGGCTGGCGCTCTCGACGGGGCTCCCGCCGGCGGAAGCGGCGACCGTCGGGGCCGCTATCTTCCTCCCCGGTGACGCCATCAAAATCGCGGCGACACTGGCACTGGTGAAAGGCGGGGTACTCGCCCGCCAGCAGTCGACCGCCCCCGCATGATAGCGGTCGACGGCCTCACACACCGCTTTGGTGACGCCGTCGCGCTCGACGACGTCACGCTCTCGATTCCGGACGGTGAGTTCTGCCTGCTCGTCGGCCCCAACGGCAGCGGGAAGACGACGCTCGTCCGTCATTTCAACGCCCTGCTGGAGCCCGACTCGGGCACCGTCGCGGTCGACGGGACGGACGTGACGAGCGAGCCGTTGGCCGCGCGGACGAACATCGGGATGGTGTTCCAGCAGCCACGGGACCAGCTCGTGGCCGCCACCGTGGGGGCCGATGTCGCCTTCGGTCCGGAGAATCTCGGCCTCGCCCGCGAGGAGATCGACCGCCGCGTCGAGTCGGCGCTGTCGGCGGTCGAACTCGACGGGCGGGAAGACGACCACGTCGACGCGCTCTCCGGCGGGGAACAGGCCCGCGTCGCCATCGCCGGCGCGCTGGCGATGGAGCCGACCCACCTCGTGCTGGACGAACCCTTCGCCGGACTGGACCTGCGTGCCCGTCGGTCGCTGCTCGCCCGGTTCGATGCGCTCTATGAATCGGGGACGAGCGTGATCGTCGTCACCCACGATCTGCGCGACCTACGTGAGCGGGCCGACCGCATCGTCGCGATGGTCGACGGCGAAATCGCCGCCGACGGCTCGCCGGCCGAGGTCGGCGCGCTCGAACCGTACGGTGTTGACGGCGGATGCTGACCTACCGCCCCGGCGGGACGGTCGCCCACCGGCTCGATGCCCGGTCGAAACTCGCCTGCCAGTTCGGCTTCGCCGTCGCCGCTTTCGCCGGTCCGACGCCGCGACGGCTGGCGGCCCTGGGCGTGCTGGCGGGGCTGGCACTCGCTGCCGGGCGACTCTCACCTTTCCGTGTCGCCCGGAGCTACCGCTTCGTCCTCGTCATCCTCCTGTTGAGTCCGCTGTCGGCCGTCCTGGCGCTCACGCCGCCCTACGTCGACCCCTCGCGGGCCGTCGGGCCGCTGCTGGCTATCGCTCGGGTCGTCCTCGTGTTGGCCGTCGCCGCCGTCTACGTCCGGACGACGCCGGTCCGTGAGACCCGGGCGGTCATCCAGCGCTACGTCCCCGGCCGGACGGGACAGGCCCTGGGCGTCGGCGTGGGGCTGACCTTCCGCTTTCTCCCCGTTCTCCGACGGGACTTGCTTTCGGTGCGGGACGCCATCGCCGCCCGGGGCGGCGGGAACCGGTCGGTACTCGACCGCGCGAAACGCATCGCCGTCGTCGGCCTGGCCCGAGCGCTTTCCCGCGCCGACCGACTCGCCATCGCGCTCCGGGCGCGCTGTTTCGCGTGGAACCCGACACCGCCCGAGATGGCCCTCTCCGCGCGGGACTACCCGGTGTTGCTGCTGGGGGCGCTCCTGGCGCTCTCGCCGCTGGCGCTTTAGTCGGCGGCCCGGCCGCTGTCGGCCGTGGCGTAGGCTCTCGTGACATCGACCAGCGCCTTCCGGAACTCAGACTCGTCGGGGTCTGGCGAGAGGCCGCCGAAGTACGACTTGAACTCCCCCATGTCGATGCCCTCGGCGTCCTGGGCGGCCGCGTGGGCGAGGTCGTACAGCTGGTGGTCCTCGTCCGCGAGGTCGTGGCGCTCGACGAGCGCGAGCGCGAACGCGGCGTTGACGGCCGTGATGTCCGGGTCGGCGGCGGGGGAAAGCTGCGTCCAGCCGGGCTGGCCGCCCGGGAGATCCGAGACGGCCGCCGCGAGGCTCGCCTCCAGGAAGGCGACCAGCTTCTCGCCGGAGACCAGCGCCATCCAGACGTCGTCGGCGTAGATATCTTTCATGTGGTTAGCTATCTGGTAGCAGTGGGTGAGCTTGCGCCGCTCGACGCTGTGACCGGCCAGCCCGAGGTAGATGGCCTCCTCCGTCGACTGGGTGTGCGAGGGGTGGCCCCGCTCGTTGTGGTGCATGTGGGCGAACTCGTGGAGGGCGAGTTCGCGGGCCATCGCGCTCGTGGCCGCCTGCCGGGAGATGGTCAACTGGTGGCCGGCGCCGTCGTGGCTCACGCGCGTGCGCTCGTCAGGGTCCTCACGAACCCGGACCGTCACCGGTCGGTCGAGGTCGTACTCCGTCGAGAAGAGGTTCCGCGCGCCCAGAAACGGTTCGGCCGGCCCGCCCTGTACGTGTACGTCCATGTGTGATGTTCACAGGGGCTGGCGGCGTATGATTCTTGCGGGCCTGCTAGCTATTGTCACCCACTGCGTGTCCACGAGCGTATCGACCACGCGCTCTCTTGGTCGGGCGCTGCTGTCCGCGTAGCACCGGAACGCTCGCGTGGCACCACCGGCAGTCCGCTCGGCGCGCTCGTTCCCTCCCGCACCCCTACGTGAGCATACCGCTACCACGCTCACGTGGAAACACTACCCTTTTGACCCTCCTGTTGATACGATTCTGTATAATGGGCCGACGCAAAAAGATCGTAGAAGAATGTGAGACACTGATGAGCGACCCGGAACACATCCGGAACATCGCCATCGCCGCTCACGTCGACCACGGCAAGACGACGCTTACGGACAACCTCCTGGCCGGCGCCGGGATGATATCCGACGACACCGCGGGCGAGCAGCTCGCGATGGACACGGAGGAAGACGAGCAGGAACGCGGTATCACCATCGACGCGGCCAACGTCTCGATGACCCACGAGTACGAGGACAAGAACCACCTCATCAACCTCATCGACACGCCGGGCCACGTCGACTTCGGTGGCGACGTGACCCGCGCGATGCGCGCCGTCGACGGCGCCCTGGTCGTCGTGGACGCCGTCGAGGGCGCGATGCCCCAGACCGAGACGGTGCTGCGCCAGGCCCTGCGCGAGGGCGTCAAGCCCACGCTGTTCATCAACAAGGTCGACCGACTCATCTCCGAGCTCCAGGAGGGGCCCGAGGAGATGCAAAACCGGCTCCTCAACGTTATCGACGACGTCAACGAGCTCATCCGCGGGATGACCGAGGAGATGGACGACATCGAGGACTGGACGGTCTCCGTCGAGGAGGGCACCGTCGGCTTCGGCTCCGCGCTGTACAAGTGGGGCGTCTCGATGCCGTCGATGCAGCGCACCGGGATGGACTTCGCGAAGGTCATGGAGCTCGAACGCGCCGACAAGCGCCAGGAGCTCCACGAGCGGACGCCGCTGTCGGACGTCGTGCTCGACATGGTCTGTGAGCACTTCCCGAACCCCGTCGACGCCCAGCCGATGCGCGTCCCGCGCATCTGGCGTGGCGACGCCGAGTCCGAACTCGCCGAGGACATGGCCATGGTCAACGAGGACGGCGAGGTCGTCCTGATGGTCACCGACATCGGTGTCGACCCCCACGCCGGCGAGATCGCCGCCGGTCGCGTCTTCTCCGGCACCCTGGAGAAAGGCCAGGAGCTGTACGTCTCCGGGACTGCGGGCAAGAACCGCATCCAGAGCGTCGGTATCTACATGGGTGGCGAGCGCGAGGAAGTCGACCACGTTCCCGCCGGGAACATCGCCGCCGTCACCGGTCTCAAGGACGCTATCGCCGGCTCGACCGTCTCCAGCCAGGAGATGACGCCCTTCGAGTCCATCGAGCACATCTCGGAGCCCGTCATCACGAAGTCCGTCGAGGCCCAGAACATGGACGACCTGCCGAAGCTCATCCAGACGCTCCAGCAGGTCGCCAAAGAGGACCCGACCATCCAGATCGAGATCAACGAGGACACCGGCGAACACCTCATCTCCGGCCAGGGTGAGCTCCACCTGGAGGTCATCGGCCAGCGCATCGAGCGCAACCAGGGCATCCCCATCAACACCGGGGAACCCATCGTCGTCTACCGCGAGGCTCCCCAGTCCGACTCCCGCGAGGTCGAGGGGCGCTCGCCGAACAACCACAACCGGTTCTACATCACCGTCGAACCGCTCTCCGACGACATCGTCGAGACCA
>JBEQBH010000102.1:0-5056 GCA_041639955.1 Halobacteriales archaeon
GGGCCTTCGTCTGGCGGATCTCCTCGGCCTGGTCGGCCAGCGTCGCGGTGTCGACCTCGATGTCCGCGATGGGGGCGACGCCGCTGTCGAGCAGGGCGCCCGCGGCCTCGGGGTCAGGGAACTGCGGGTCCGCCTCGACCACCAGGCCGACGCTGGCGAGCCCGACGCGCTGGGTCTCGTGGACGAGCGCGCCGGTGGGCCCCGTGATAGCGCCCGATTCGGAGGGGGTCGGGACCCCGGCGTCGGAGAGCAGCGCCGCCCCGTCGCCGGTCGCGATGCCGTACAGCGACGGCGCCTCGTTGCGTTCCGAGGGCATCCCGCTGAGGAACACCGGCGTGGCGTCCTCGCCGCGGAGCCAGTCGACCATACAGCCCGCGAAGGACTCGGCGGCCTCGGCCGAGACCGGTGCGTCGCTCTTGAGCACGAGTAGGTCCCGTTCGGCGTCGGCGTAGATGCGGACCGGGCCACGGACGTTCGGGTCGCCCTCGCTGTAGACGGCGATTTCGGGCAGCCCGTCACACCGGGCCGTGCCGTAGTGGTCCATGTCGTATGCGTCGACCAGGTGGTCGGCCGCCAGCTTGCCGACGAGGCCCACCCCCGGCAGCCCCTCGACGAGCGTCGGTGCGTCGAGTTCGATGTCGTCGCGGTGTATCTCTACGTGAGCCATACGCTGATTGTGGGTGGCCGGCCGCTTGAAAGGCATGGCTGCTAGCAAACGCAGCAGTCGATGCAATCTACGAGTGTCTCGCAGATGTATACCGCCAGAAAGCCCCGGCGGGCTGAACTCGGGGGGCTCGTTGCGCGCCTCGCTCGTGGCACTCGCTCGGTGCTTACGTCGCCCGCCTTCGTTCAGCCCGCCGCCCCTTTCAGTCCCACCCATGCGGTTGGTCAATCGGCTACGGGCGGGACTGAAAGGGGCGACTGTCTCCGGGAAGACGGCCGACGCAAGGACCACAGGGAGCGTAGCGACCGAGGACCGCAGCGAGGGCCTCGACCGGAGACAGTCGGGGCTTTCTGGCGGTACAAAGTCCGCGAGTAGCCGTCTGTAACGCTCGCGTCTGCCGCTAGCTTCGAAACGCACAAACACAGTGCTCGCAAAGCTCGCCCCAATGGAACCACCGGAGCGGTACCGACCCATCGTCGACGACTTCGAGGCGTTCCGGGCGGCCTGCGAGCGGCCCCTGCCCTCGGCGATTCGGGTCAACACAATCAAGGCCACCGTCGCGGACGTGCGGGCGGCGCTGGACGAGGTCGGCGTCGCCTACGAGCCGGTCGACTGGCACGACGAACTGTTCGTCCTGCCCGACGCCTCGCCGGGGGCGAACTGGCCGTACTTCCACGGCTGGGTTCACGGGCAGGAGGAGGTCTCGGCGATACCGGCCGCGGTGCTGTCCCCCGACCCCGGCGAGCGGGTGTGGGACGCCTGTGCCGCGCCGGGGAGCAAGGCGACCCAGCTGGCGGCACTACTCGAGGACCGAGGCGAGGTGGTCGCGACCGACAACAATCTGGGACGCATCTCGGCGCTGCGGACCAACACCGAGCGCCTGGGTGCGACGAATATCGCCGTCACCCACGAGGACGCCCGGAACCACTCGCTGAAACCGTTCGGTGGGGCCGAGTACGACCGAGCGCTGGTGGATGTGCCCTGCTCCTGTGAGGGGACCATCCGGAAGAACCCCGACGCCTTCGAGGAGTGGTCGATGTCCCACGTCCGGGGAATTTCGGGCGTGCAGAAGGACATCCTCGAACGGGCCGTCCAGGCCACGAAAGCGGGCGGGACCGTCGTCTACTCGACCTGTACGTTCGCCCCCGAGGAGAACGAGGCCGTCCTAGACCACGTGCTCGAACGCGAGAACTGCGACCTCGTGGATTTCGACCTGCCGCTTGCCCACCGCGAGGGCGTCACCGAGTGGCAGGGCTCGGAGTTCGACCCGAGCATCCGGAGCGCAAAGCGCATCTACCCGCATTTCAACGACACGGGCGGTTTCTTCTGTGCGAAACTGGAGGTCGGGAAATGAGCAACGATAGTACGAAATTCACGCGGCTGCCGGCCACGGCGGCCGACCGCGACGAGCCCGAGCGGGCGACCCGCGAGGAAGTGCTTGCGTTCTGGGACGAGCGCTTCGGCGTCCCGCCCGAGACCTTCGAGGACCACACCTTCTGGGAACGGGGCAAGGGCAAGCTCTGGTGTTACCGCGGCGAGCCACCGTCGCCGGTCGATATCGAGGCGCTCGGGATGACCTTCTTGCGGACGCGCCAGGAGCACTGGAAGCCGACGCTGGAGGCGGTCCAGCGCTTTGGCGACCACGCGACCGAGTGTGTCATCCACCTCTCGGATGGCGAGGCCGAGGCGTTCGTGGCGGGGTACGACCAGGAACTCGACTGGGACGGCGACTGGGGGTATCTCGTCGTCACCCACGACCTCGCCGGCCGCCGGGAGCCGGTCGGCGTGGGGCTGTACGTCTACGGCGAACTCCGCTCGCAGGTGCCCAAGGGCCGGCGGCGGGAACTGGACTGATAGCCCGCCGTCGCTACTGCTCCCGGTGGATGCGGAAGGCGACCTCGACCGTGGCCTTGTACTCCGTTATCTCCCCGTCATCGACGCTTGCTGTCCAGCTCTCGACCTCGATGCCGTGGATGTCCTCGATGGTCTCGTCGGCCTCTGCGAAGGCCTCGTGGGCCGCGTCCTCCCACGACTCGGTCGACGTACCCAGAATCTTGACGATTTTGACTGCGCTCATAGCGGTCACACTGGGAGTCAAAGCGGCCTAACTATAGACCGGCTATCGCCCACACAGAGCGGTAACGCCGACCTATCGCCACCGAGGGCCGGGGCTACTCCGACCGTTCTCGCACCGTCCCGCCGCTCAGCCCGTCCCACTCGATACGATAGCCCAGTCGCGAGAGGACGGCCCCGTCGTCGTCGATACCGTAGTCGTCCAGAACACGCTCGACGGCCGACAGCGACATACCGGACTGGATGCGGTCGGCAAGCGAGTCCAGAACGGCGGGGCGAACGAGCGTGCGCCCGACCCGCTCGTGGTCGGGCGCGGGCTTGCCCTCGATGGCGTCCTCGCTGACGCCATAGTCGGCTGCCAGGGCCGACAGGGTCACCGCGTCGGCGTCGGGCCGGAGTTCGTCGGGGAGGTCGGCGGCGCTTTCGGCGACCAGTTCTGTCTCGTAGGGCCGCAAGGCGTCGCGGACATCTTTCACGCGGATGGTCCCCGAGTACGGAATCGCGCGGTGGTTGCGGGCCTCGACTGCCTCGCCGACGCCCAGGCTCTCGTCGACGGCGACGAGCAACTCGACGCCCTCGACGTCGGCCAGTCGGTCGAGCTTCTTCCGGACGTACTCGGGCGTCCAGAACCCCATCACCTCGAAGAAAATTCGGAGTTTGGTGTCGCCGCTGGCGGTGTCCCGGACCTCGCCGGCGCCGCCGGGACGCCAGTCGAACGCGAAGTCCGGGATGACGACGTGTTCGCCGGCCTCGAGGGGTTCGGGCTCGCGAACCAGTTCCCAGTCCAGCCCCAGCGACGAGAAGCGGGCGGCGAAGTCGGCCTCGACGCCGCTGTCGTAGGTCACGTCGGTTACGGGCTCGACACCGGGGACGGCGATGTCGGCTTCGGTGAGCCGGAGCTCCCGCTCGGTACCGCGGTCGTCGATAGTCGCCGAGAGCGTCCACTCGCCTGTCTTGGCCACCGTCCGGAGCAAGCGGGCAAAGCGGGTCCCGTACCGGCGCGTGTTCGAGAAGATGGCGTCGGGGCCGGTGACGACGACTTCCCGTCCCTGGGGTGTCTTCCGAATCTCGTACATGAGTCGGAGCCGCTTGACAGCCGAGACGACCGCCTTGGGGTCCGAGGCGCGCACCCGGACCTCGGTGGCATCGAACAGCGCGGTCTGTGCCAGCGAGAGGTTGTACTGCGCGACGAGGTCGGCCGGCGACCAGCGGGTGTCCACGTCGGCCAGGACCTGTCGGTCCGCCAGGTCGGCGTACAGCGACGATTCGAGCGTGTCGGCGTCGAGTCCGAACCCGTCAGCCGCCCGGGAAAGCGCCGCCGCCCGTTCCGCCTCGGTGACCACACCCACGTCTTCGGCCGCCTCGAACACCCGTTTTCGCGCCCGCTCGGGCGGTATCGGGGCGCGCGTCTCGAACGCCGCTTCCCGCTCGACGAGCTTCGCGAACCCCCGGACGAGCTTGAAATGGTCGGCCTCGCGCTCCAGGTCGGTCAACGCCCGCTGGAGTGCCTCACGGGACTCGCCGACGTGGCCCTGGTAGACACCCAGCACCCGGGCCGCCAGCCGCTCGTGGCTATCGTCGGCGAACTGCGGGTGGTAGCCGCCGCCGGCTCGCGACACTCGCAGGAGGTCCTTCGTCAGCACGGTCGAGGGTGGGCGACGGCGGTACAAAAAACGACCGTCGACCCGGAGTTGACGAAGCGCCCCTGTGGGACGCCTCGGTCCTGCTTCACGGCTCCCGTTGGTCGCCGTTCCGCTCCGAGACCTCCCGCTGGTCGGTCTCGCCCGCTCGGTCTTTCCACTCCTGTTCCTGTCGGCGTTCGGTGATGTGGCGCTCCCCGTCGGCCAGTTCCTCGCGGACACGGCGTTCGTAGCCGGTCACGTCCTCGAGGATACCGGACTCGAAAGTCTCGAGCAGGTCGTAGGTCCAGCGGTCCTCGATGGCCCCGCTGGGGAGCAAGTCGTCGCGCAGCTGGTCGGCCAGGTCGGTGTGGCCGGCCTCACGCAGCGTCGCCTCGGCGTCGTGGAGATGGTCCATCGCGTGGCCGGTCGCGTGGTGGACCTCGACGAGACTGCCGTGGGCCCGTCGCAGCCACTCGACGCCGAGTTCGGCCTTGTGCAGCGCCGACAGTTCCGCCTCGCTGAGCGCCGGCGTGCCGTCCGAATCTGTCATATGATAGACTAGTGGACGCCCACTGTATAGCTGTGGTGGCGCCGCCGGGCCGATTTCGGCTGTGGCTCGGCCGCCGGGACAGTTCCCTCCCACGCACACGGCCGGCTGATACACAGGTAGTCACGTGGCTGGTGGGAGCTCGAACAC